>DJFA01000094.1:35788-38832 GCA_002431975.1 Ruminococcus sp. UBA5884 | reverse complement strand
ATGTGCATGGGGTTTGGATGCAATGCGTCAGGAGTAGTAGGGTGCAGGATAATTGATTCACCAAGGGAACGTCTTATAGCGATGATAACTAATAGTTTTGTGCCATGCAACGGAAGATTTCCGATGATAATATCGCTTATAACGATGTATTTTGTTGGAACGGCAACAGGTTTCGGTGGTTCAGTGATATCAGCATTTGTATTGACTCTTGTAATACTTTTAGGGATAGGAATGACATTCATATCATCAAAACTGCTGTCAGAAACGGTATTGAAGGGAGTACCGTCATCATTTACGCTTGAGCTTCCGCCATACAGAAAGCCGCAGATACTGAAAGTCATAGTGCGTTCAGTCTGTGACAGAGTGGTATTTGTGCTTGCAAGAGCAGTAATATCAGCAATACCGGCAGGTCTTATAATATGGATTATG
Source organism: Ruminococcus sp. UBA5884 (assembly GCA_002431975.1). Lineage (GTDB taxonomy): Bacteria > Bacillota > Clostridia > Oscillospirales > Ruminococcaceae > UBA5884. Next base: position 38,403 of record DJFA01000094.1, on the reverse strand, counting down.
GCAAATATCAGTGTAGGGGATACAAATATACTGCTTTTATGTGCAGATTTTTTAGAACCGTTTGCACATTTTATAGGTCTTGACGGAGTTATACTGATGGCATTTATACTTGGAATGCCGGCAAATGAGATAGTTGTTCCGATAATAATAATGGCATATACGGCAACGGGAAATCTTACGGAAATAAGTGATATAAATGAGCTTAAAATGCTTTTTGAGGCGAATGGCTGGAATTGTGTAACAGCTGTATGCACAATACTTTTTTCATTGTTCCACTGGCCGTGTACAACAACGCTGCTGACGATAAAAAAGGAGTCGGGGAGTCTTAAATGGACATTTGCAGCCTTTGCACTTCCGGCAGTTACAGGAATAGTATTATGCGGTCTTACAGCAAATATAATGAGGATTTTTATATAATTGTGATAAATTGTTTCTGTAGGGGCTTCCTTAAGTTCGCCCGTTTGAATTATGGAAAATCTATGATTTTGCAATCAACGTCAATTCGATGGTTATTAATTTGTAGGGGCGACCATTGGTCGCCCGTTGCAGTTACCAAAATTTCATGCTGATAACAAACGATTTTTCATACAGAAAACAAATATCGAAATTATGGTTTAACCATAATTCAACGCCAATTCGATGGTTATTAATTTGTAGGGGCAACCATTGGTCGCCCGATAGGTTTACAGCATACCCCAACGGGCGAACACAGTTCGCCCCTACATAAAAATCTTGAATTGGTGTTAATTGTGATAAATTGTTTATGCAGAGGCGAATATGGTTTGCCTCTGCATTATCAGCAATATTTTTGTATTAATTTCCAATTCAGCGTATTGAATATTGACGAAAAGCGTTTAATATGATATAATAACAATATATATTACCCTGCATTTGCAGGAGTAACTCCTGAGGAGGCATTGTTTTTGAATAATAATAAAGTATCAGTATCAGTTCTCAGTGCAGATGCCGCACGACTTGCAGAAGCCTGCAAAGAACTTGAAAAAAGCGGTGCGGACTGGCTTCATTTTGATGTAATGGACGGAATTTTTGTAAATAATATATCATTCGGAATACCGGTTTTAAAGGCTGTGGACAAGTGTACGGATATGTTTCTTGATGTTCATCTTATGATAACAGACCCTTTTAAATATATAGACAGCTTTGCTGAAAACGGTGCTGATATGATAACTTTTCACTGTGAAAGTGAAAGCGATATATCTGCAACGATAAAGAAAATAAAGGATAAGAATATAAAGGCAGGACTTGCCCTGAAACCTGCCACGAAGGCAGAGGATATTCTGAAATATCTGCCGCTTGTTGATATGGTGCTTGTAATGACCGTTGAACCGGGATTTGGCGGGCAGGCATTCATGTATGATATGCTTGAAAAAATAAAGACCCTCAGAACATATATAAATTCTGAAGGTCTTGACATAAAAATTCAGGTGGACGGCGGAATAAACTATGAAACAGCCGCATATGCCCGTGAAGCCGGAGCTGATGTTCTTGTATCCGGAAGCTGCATTTTCAGTGCAGATGATATGTCAGAGGCTGTTGAAAAAATCAGGGGAGTATGCTGACAAGATTTTCTGCGGCATTGCATTTTAAAATGCATTCATAATGTTCATCGGCATAAACGCAGTAAAGTTCACCGCAGCCTGAAATATCACCGAATTCCATAGCGGAAAAAATAATGTTTTCCTCATATTCGCTTAAAAATTCCATTGACATAAGCAAAGTATCGCCGTATAGATAAAGACTGCTTTTCAGTATAGCTTTTCTTGTTTCATCTGACATATGATTTATAAAAGCAATACAGTTTTCTATATTTTCAAAATTGAATACATAATAAAGATATGGTTCTGAAATATCATTATCATTGTCATTTATTGCAGATATATAAATAATACAGCTTCTTGTTTCATTTATGGAAAAAGCTTCAATAAAAAGCTTTGATGACATGAGGTCAACTCCTGTATTATAATTGATATCTTTAAGCAGAGCAGTAATCATGGCTTTAGTTTCAATGCTGTCCTCGTTTAAAGTTTCAAAGCTTACTCCATAATCCAGCATTTCTGTATTATCAATGCTTATTTTAACGGCTGTGCCGCTTAACTTTTCGATTATCAAAAAATCACCCCTCCTGCATCGATTGCCTTTCATTTTTATGTTAACCTTTCAGGCGTGATTTATCATTGGAAATATTAATTTTTTGTTATATATAAATAGTATATACATTATAAAGAGTCAGTGTGAAGGATTATTTTAAATAAGAAATCCCTGCCTTCAGCCATGAGGGAATTATCAGGATAAAGGAGAAAATAAATATGAATAATGACGGAAGAAAAATATATAATTCCGAAAGAGAACGACGCAGAAAACAAAGACAGGTAAGAGGTTTCCTCTCACTTGTATTTACTCTTACAATAGCCGTTGGAATAGGCGTTCTGGGCTTCAATATCGCAAAGCCTGTTTTCAGACACTTAAATGATAATGACAGCAGTTCAGTAAAAAATACAGAAGTAACTTCTGAACCTGTATATACTTATGAAATCCTTACTTTTGATACAGATACATATACTGATATTTCCATGCCGCAGACAACAGATGAACCT
>DJFA01000094.1:34229-35617 GCA_002431975.1 Ruminococcus sp. UBA5884 | reverse complement strand
GCATCATACAACAGTGCATATCATCTCAGCTGTGAAGACCTTGAAAATATAAGCAATCTCCGTTCAGCACTTTCAAAAGCTGTTCATCAGACAGGCTGTACTACGGTAATAGTTCCGCTTAAACAGTCAGGAGGATATATATATTATGCCTCTGATGTTGAAGGTGCAAGAAATTCAACTGCTGTAAAATCAAATCTCAGACTTGATGAGATTGTTTCTGAAATCACTGCCGAAGGACTTTCACCTGTTGCAGAAGTAAGTACTCTTTATGATAATATTTATCCTCAGATATATACAGTAGCTTCATATAAATTCGCTGACGACAATCAGACATCATGGTGGGACAACAGTCAGGAAAAGGGCGGAAAACCATGGCTTTCACCATTCTCAGACTATTCAAAGCAGTATCTTGCTTCACTTGCTTCTGAAATATCCTCAGCCGGATTTACTGAAATAATCTGTACTGATTTTGTATTTCCTCCGTTCAGGGATTCAGATGTTGAGATACTCGGCGATTATGTTGTTGCAAAAGACAGATATCAGGCTCTGCTTTCCGTTGCATATGCAATGGAGGACGCTGTAAATGACAATACCAGACTTTCAGTATCATTTTCAGCCGCTGACGCAATAAGCGGAAATGCAGAAATTCTTGCTCCGTCTGAAATGAATGGTCTTGCAGTAACTCCTGTAATAGACCTTGCAGCATTCGGAAATTCTGTTACTACATTCAGGGGAGAAAAATTTGACCTTTCAGGCAGTGCATTCAACAAGGCTGCCGGAATCATTGAAGCTCTTGAAAGCGTATGCGACGGACTTGAAATGACTCCATGCTTTACAAGGTCATCTCTCAGTGATGATGATTTCATGCAGGTTCTCAAAGCAGCTAAAACTCTTGGTTATGATATATGTTATTTTAACTGATTAATCACAAAAACACCTCTGATTTCTTTCAGAGGTGTTTTTTATCTTGACAAATTTATGTTGATAATATATAATAAAATTACGGACATCGTACGGAAACGGTAGGCGGTTAAATCCTGCCCCCGAAAGGGGGATTTTACATGACATGGAATGATTTTTATCAGATGATAATTGCAGTATGCAATGTACTTCTTGTTTATAAAGCTTTTCATAGCAAAAAGAAATAACCGCCGACCCTGAGAAAGTGACGGTTATTTCTATAATCACTACTTTATCGAATGGGGCTAACCGCTTACCTGTGCGGTGTCCTCTTTATTTATATTATACATTCATAATGAAAATATGTCAAGGGTCAGATGATTATTTTTTGTAGGGGCGACCATTGGTCGCCCGCTTGAATTATGGTTGAACCATAATTTCAATATTTGTTTTCTGCATAGAAAATCGTTGGTTATCAGCATGAAATT
>DJFA01000094.1:24460-34153 GCA_002431975.1 Ruminococcus sp. UBA5884 | reverse complement strand
CGACCAATGGTCGCCCCTACTTTGCACATTTTCTATGAGCTTTACAAAAACAACAAAAAGAAATAACCGCCTTACTTCCAGATAAGGCGGTTATTAATTGTAATCAGCATTTAAAGGGAGCTAACCGCTTACCTGTGCGGTGTCCTCTTTATTTATATTATACATTCATAATGAAAATATGTCAAGAGTCAGTATAAAAAATATTTATTGACAAGTTCCGACAAATCATATATAATAAAATTATGGCACTGCATAAACGGTAGGCGGTTAATAATGCCCCTGAAAGGGGGCTTGTCCTATGAGTTTCATTGACTTTATAACCTGCATCGGCTCACTTTCAGCCCTTTGCTCGTTCATCTACGAACTTTACAAAGACAACAAAAAGAAATAACCGCCAACCCTCAGAAAGTTACGGTTATTTCTTAACTGAATTTCGGGGCTAACCACTTACTTGCAGTGCCTTCTTTTATTTATATTATACATTCAGAATGAAAATATGTCAAGAGGCTGTCATGATAAATTATGATTTTTTACTGAATTGAGTTCATTAAGCAGAATTATTGTCATTATAATCAGAAATACTGACGGCAGTACTGAATATTCATGATTATAAAGTATTGGTTTGCTGATATTAGCGGCTGATATGCATATATCTGTTTTGCTTAAAATAAATCTGCATATCATGCCGGCAGAAACTGAGGATATAAGTCTTGAAAACAGGAATTTTCCGATATTGAGCCGTCCTCCTGATACGGATATTACCTGAACTGTAACACACAATCCGCCGAATGCAAGAAGTGCCGTTATAAGCGGTATAAGACTGCAATTGTTGCTGTCAAATTCTGATATATGGCTTATTTCAATAACAGATTCCGTTATACTGCGTGATATACTGAAATCAGTATGAAATACAAAACTTATAAATTCAGATATGTATTCTGTAATTCCTGAATTATCTGCTATTGCAGAAAATACTGAAAATCCTGTTATCATGGCACATATTAAAAGCATTGATTTTGCAGAACTTTCAACTGATTCAGTGATGACTGATGCATTGAATATTGTTTTTGGGGATTTGCATTCCTTATGCAGAACCGCATTTTTTCTCCCGAACCGCATTATCAGTGCAGTTATAATATTTGAAATAGTTATGCTTGCAAATATTATCATTGCAATTCTTTTATCCCTGCATAATCCGAGTATAAATGCCGGCCCTCCTGCGAAACAGAAGCATGACATATAATCAGCTGTTTTTTTGTCAATTTTATCTTCATCAAGGAGAGTATATATCATTTTTATTCCAACAGGATATCCGGCTGCTGTGCTTATAAGAAATACTGAAAAAAGCTCACAGGGAAGCCTGAAAATATATTCTGATACAATTCTGAACGGGCGGCTTAGAACTGCAAGCATTCCTGATTTCATAATTACTGATGATATTATCATAAATCCATATATTGACGGAATTATTACTGTAAGACATATATTTATTGATTTTATAACCGCTTCACTGATAGATTCTGAAAAATATATGTATGCTATTGCGATAAAAACCGATACAGCTGAGAATATAGTATTCTTTACTCTTTTCATTCAATCACCCCTTTTAAAAATATATGCAGATAAGGAGCTTTAAATATGTATGACTTTTCAGTTATTATCCCTGCACACAATGAAGAAAATTATATCGGAAAATGCCTTGAAGCCGCTGTAAAAGCAGCAAAAGCAGTTGCTCCCGATACAGTCCAGATAATTACAGTTGCTAACCGCTGTACTGACAGAACCGCTGATATAGCTATGAAATATGGTTCTGAAGTATGCCTCAATGACAGTAAATGTATAAGCAGCGTGAGAAATACCGGCATTGCAGCTGCAAAGGGAAAAATTATTGTTACTATTGATGCAGACAGTGCCATGACAGAAAATTCCTTAAAAGAAATAAAACAGATGCTTGAATCCGGAAAATATATAGGCGGCGGTACACGTCCTGTATTTGACAGAATGTCTGCCGGCATATTCTTTTCATCTTTTTATGTTGCACTTAAACTTGCTCCGGAAATGTTCAGGACAAAGGCTTTTCTTTCAGGCAGTATGTTCTGGTTTTATAAAAAAGATTTTCTTGAAGTTGGCGGTTTTGATGAATCCCTTGTAAGCCTTGAAGACCTTGATTTTGCAAAAAAATTGAAAACACTCGGCGACTCCTGCAATAAAAAATATGGTACTCTTAAAAAATCATATATCATTACATCTGCCCGTAAATTTGACCAGTTCGGCGACTGGTATCTCATTAAAAACAGAAATCTTACAAAACAGATATTTACTGGAAAGGATAAGGATGCTGCCGATAAATTCTATTATGATGTAAGATGATTATTTTTGAATACTTTAATCAAATTCGATAAATTGTTTATGTTAATGGCGACTACCTATTGCCCGTCTGAAATTTCAGTGAATCTAACGGGCGACCGATGGTCGCCCCTACAGAATAAAAGTAAAATCCCATATTTTCAATCATAAATTTTGTTGTCAAATTGGCATTAAATTAACACATCAATTTTTATATATTATTTGTAAAAATCTGCAAATATTTTTCCTGAATATTTTTTAAAAAAATTAAAAAAACCTCTTGACATTCTATTTACCTTATGCTATAATATATAACGTTGCAGGACAGCAACATATATTTAATATTTTTATTATGCGAGTGTGCTGGAATTGGCAGACAGGCACGTTTGAGGGGCGTGTGTCTTTGGCGTACGGGTTCAAGTCCCGTCACTCGCACTTTTTTATTTTATTCTTATGGAAAGATGGCTGAGCTGGTCTAAGGCGCACGACTGGAACTCGTGTAACGGTTTACCCCGTTCGAGGGTTCGAATCCCTCTCTTTCCGTTGTATTATCTTGATGAACTACGGCTTTTACTGTCGTAGTTTTTTTTATATTCTATAAAACAGAAAATGAGTACAGATGAAGAATTAAATGCAGGAATTGATGATATTGAAAAACCTTGTGAAATATAAAAAATGATATCAGATTGTTTAAAAGAACAGTCTGATTTTTTCTTTTAAGAAAATAACCCCTGTTAATTTTTCCGAAATTCAGATGTATTTCTGTATTTTTAGGTTGAAATCAACATAAAGTATTGAAATATTTATATTTTCATGATATAATTTTATTGATATTAATCTGATGGACGGCAGATAAAGTTCATCTGTATAAAAAAAGTAAGGTGGTATCAGGATTATGAGATTAGTTACAAGGTCAGACTTTGACGGACTTGCCTGTGCGGTATTTCTTAAAGAAGCCGGTATTATAGACAACTGGAAATTTGCACATCCTAAAGACCTTCAGGACGGACTTATTGAAGTTACAGAGAATGACTGTCTGGCAAATGTTCCGTTTGTGGAAGGCTGCGGATTGTGGTTTGACCATCATTCAAGTGAAGCTGAAAGAAATGCATATAAAGGAAAATATGTTGGTGACAGCCGTCCGAGTCCGAGTGCAGCTCATGTAGTGTATGACTATTACGGCGGAAAGGAACGTTTTCCTCAGTTTGATGATTTGCTTGAAGCAGTTGATAAAGTTGATTCAGCAAATCTTACAAGAGATGAAATAATAAATCCGTCAGGCTGGATACTCCTTGGTTATATAATGGATCCGAGAACAGGTCTTGGACGTTTCAGAAACTTTACTGTAAGCAATTATCAGCTTATGGAAAAGCTGATAGACTGGTGCAGAACCATGACTATTGATGAAATAATGGAGCTTCCTGACATAAAGGAGCGTATCGAGCTTTATAACGAACAGACAGAGCATTTTGTTGAGATGGTTTCTGCTCATTCAGTTACATATGATAAAGTACTTGTGACTGATTTAAGAGGAGTTGACCCGATATATACAGGCAACCGCTTTATGATATACAGTCTTTATCCTGAAATAAATATCTCAGTATGGATAGTTTCAGGCAGGGGAGGACAGGGAGCATCTGCGGCTGTAGGCTACAGTATTCTTAATAAAACCTGTAAAATTGATGTCGGAAAACTTATGCTTCAGTACGGCGGAGGCGGTCACAGAGTTGTAGGTACTTGTCAGTTCAGCAATACCGAAATGAACCGCAAGCTTGAAATGCTTATCGAAGATATTAAAATGCTTAATGCTCAGAAGTAAAATCTACAGGGAGTTTTTATAATGATTTCAAAGATACAGAATGAAATTTTAAGGCTTAAAAAAGAAACAAATACAGCTATACTTGCACATAGCTATGTTGCAAAGGAAATACTTGAAATTGCTGACTATACAGGCGATTCATACAAATTAAGCGTTGACGCAAAAAATGCGGACGCTGATAATCTGCTGCTCTGCGGAGTGCATTTTATGGCTGAAACTGCCAAAATGCTTTCACCTCAGAAAAGAGTTTTCCTTGCAAACAGAAATGCAGGCTGTCCTATGGCTGAACAGATGGAGCCGGAGCTCATAAAGGCTCTTAAAGAAAAAGAACCTGACCGTACGGTTGTAGCATACATAAATACTACTGCAAAGCTTAAAGCCGTATGTGATGTATGCGTTACATCATCAACTGCTGTAAAAATAGTTGAAAATCTTGAAAGCGATAAAATTCTTTTTATTCCTGACTGCAATCTTGGCGATTATGTAAAGCGTCAGGTGAAAAACAGGGATATAAAGCTGCTTCAGGGCGGCTGTCCTGTCCATGCATCTGTAACTGCGTCTGAAATGCGTAAAGCTAAGGAAATGTATCCTGATGCTTTGCTGCTTGTTCACCCTGAATGTATTCCGGCAGTTGTGGAACAGGCTGATTATGTCGGTTCAACCTCAGGCATTATAAACTATGCTTTAAATTCTGACCATAAGGAATTTATAATCGGAACTGAAATAAGTATTGCTGAATATCTCCAGTATAAATGTCTTGATAAGAAATTCCATATACTTTCAAAGAAAATAATCTGTCCTAATATGAAAATGACTACTCTTGTTGATGTATATCACTGTCTTGAAAATCCTGATGAAGCATTTGAAATAAAGATGTCAGATGAAGAAATTGCCGCTTCAAGAAAATGTATTGATGAAATGATACGTCTTGGAGGCTGAAAGAATGCATAAATTCAGAAAATTATTTAAATTTATTGCGGTTCTTGCCTGTAGTGCGGTATTTTCCTCTGCCGCCGCTGTATTGTCAGCCGAGGAATTTTATGATATTCCACAGATAAAGCTTCTTGCTTCTGAAAGCACTGATGATGCAGGAAAAATAAATGCTCTTAAATCGCTTATCCTTAATTCAAAGCCTTACTATGAACTTGACTATGATGTTTTTGAATACTGCAAGCTTAAAAATCAGGTGATTCAGGGAACTCCGGCTGTTACTGAAGTTACTTCTGAAACAACCACTGAACCGCCGGCTGAAACGACTGTTCCGGAAACTACTGAAGAACCGGAAACTACTACAGCAAGACAGCCTAAACCTGATGTAAGCTACAATACTTTCGGGATTGATGTTTCAGTGCATCAGGGAACTATTGACTGGAATGCCGTTAAAAATGACGGAGTTGATTTTGCTGTTCTGCGTGCAGGATATGGAAATCTCAAATCCCAGATTGACAAGAGTTTTGAAACAAATTATGCCGCCTGCAAAAAATATGGCATTCCGGTAGGAGCATACTGGTACAGCTATGCAAAAACCGTTGCCGATGCAGAACGTGAAGCAGAGGTATTCCTGTATGCTTTGAAAGGCAAAACTTTTGAATATCCTGTATATTTTGATATAGAGGACAGGTCACAGCAGAACCTTAACAGACAGCTTGTTACTGATATGGTTGAGGCTTTCTGTGCAAGGCTTGAAAGTGCCGGATATTATGTTGGAATTTATACAAATGTATACTGGACTGAAAACATTCTCTATCAGGCACAGCTTACGGATTATGATAAATGGCTTGCACATTGGACTGCACGTCCGAAATACGGAAACTCATTCGGCGGAATGTGGCAGTTTGGTGCGTATGGCAGTCAGGCTCAGGTGGATAATGGTCAGGCTACCATGTACGGTGAGATAAACGGAATTTCAGCAGCCTGCGATGTAAATCTCTGCTATAGAAATTATCCTGATATAATAAAATCAAATAATCTCAATGGATATTGATATAATCTGAATCCGATGGTCATTTAATCCATCGGATTTATGTTGTCTGGAGCTTTTAACTATGCTTTTAAAATTAAAATCATTTATAAAAAAGGAAAAAGTATTCTGTATTGCATTTTTTGCCGCTTTATTGTCTGCATTTATAGTAAAACCATCTGCTGATTATATCGGATATATAAACTTTTCAGTGCTTATGCTGCTTTTTTGTCTTATGTCAGTAACTGAAGGTCTTAAACAATGCGGAATTTTATCTGAAATATCATATTTTTTAGTAAAATCTGTGGGGAATTTAAGAAAATTATGCTTTGTACTGATGACTTTATGCTTTATATTATCAATGTTTATAACAAATGATGTTGCATTGCTGACATTTGTTCCTCTTACTCTTATGATTACATCAGATTATAAATCAGAATCAATAAAAATCATTGTAATTGAAACAATTGCTGCAAATCTCGGCTCAATGCTTACACCGATAGGCAACCCTCAGAATCTTTTTATATATGAAAACAGCGGAATGAATGCTTTTGAGTTTATAATGTTTATGCTTCCTGTTTCAGCTATTTCATATGCAATGCTTGTTATTTCAGTATTTTCAGTGAAAAAAACTGTTCTTGAAGCTGAAACTGAAAAAATTACTGCGGATAAGCGTTCAGGAATTATATACGGCATACTTTTTATATTATGCATATTTACAGTTTTTCATCTTGTTTCATATTATATATGTACGATAGCGGTAGCGGCTGTTCTGCTGATATATAACAGGAAAATTCTTGCTGATGTTGATTATATACTTCTGCTTACATTTGTGTGTTTTTTTATATTTTCAGGAAATCTTGCAGCTGTTCCTCAGGCTGAAAAACTGATATCCGGACTGCTTGAAAAAAATACTATGGGAACAGCTGTTATTTGCAGTCAGGTTATAAGCAATGTTCCATCATCAATATTGCTTTATCCTTTCTGCAATGATATCAGGGCATTGCTTTATGGAGTGGATATCGGAGGACTCGGAACACCTGTTGCATCTCTTGCAAGCCTTATATCATATAAAATTTATTCACAGTCTGAAAATTCATCAGGCGGAAAATATATGGTATTGTTTATGATTGAAAATCTGATTTTTCTTGCATTGCTTTATATTGCGGCTTTAATGATAATCTGATGGTTATTCTGTGGGTGAAAATTTGCATTAAAATAATGACAATTCGATGGATTGTTTATGTAGGGGCGACCATTGGTCGCCCGTTTGTTTTACCAGAATTTTATGCAGACAACCAACATTTTTCCCGTACAGAAAACAAATATCAGATTTATAGTTTAACCATAATTCGGCGGGCGACCAATGGTCGCCCCTACAATGGGAAATTCATTTTTTTAATCATAAAATTTTGCTGTCGAATTTGCGTTAAATAAAAAAACCGGTCATTTCTGACCGGTTAATTTTTTTGGTATCTTATGGCATTATATATGATTTTTTGCCTTCATTTATTGCATTGAAAATATTATCAAGTTCATCAATTGCTATTTTTTCAGTATCATAATATGCGAGTATTGTATTGCTTGGATATGAAATAATGCAGGCTTTTTTCTTTCCCATATTGGGATTAACGCATATTGATTCACATGATTCTGAATTTATAATGCCTTTTTTGCCCTGTGTCATAATCCACATATATTTTGCAACTCCTTATTTTAACGTAAATTCTGTTTGCAGGGGTGAATGTTCGTCCTATTTTTTATGCTCTGAGTTCAGCACCAAGAGCTTTAAGAGCCTTGAGTACACGTTTCATAGCACCATCAGCCTGTTCATCTGTGAGAGTTCCCTCATGTGAACGCATTGTAATTGAATATGAAACACTCTTTTTGCCGTCTTCAATCTGTTTACCCTTGTAAACGTCAAAGAGATTAACGCTTTCAAGAATATTTCCTACAGCTTTTTTAATAGCCTTTTCGATATCGCCTACAGGGAGTTCATCATCACATATAAGGCTTAAATCTCTTGAAGCGGCAGGATATTTAGGAAGCGGTTTATATGTTTTTTCGGTAACGGCAAGTTCTTCAAGTTCAGGAATATTGAATTTTGCAACATATGCCTTAGTGCCGATATCATAGTTTTCAAGTACATCAGGGTGAATTTCGCCAATGATTCCGATAGCCTTTTCATCTTTTAATACAACAGCACTTCTTCCCGGGTGGAATGCAGAAACTTCATCAAACGGGCAATTTTCGCCGCATCTTGTATATTCTGTATCAGTGATTCCGATATTTGAAAGCATAGCGTCAGCGATACCTTTTATATCATAAAAATCAACATCAGAACCATACATACCTATTATAAGTCTTGAAGGCTCACCTGGAAGTTTATCACTGTCATCTGACGGAATATATTCGTTGCCGATTTCAAAAAGCTTTGCGGACTGATTTCTGTTATTATAGTTCTTTGAGAGAATTTCAAGCATTGACGGAATTGCAGTAGTTCTCATGACGCTTGTATCCTCACCGAGAGGATTTGTTATTGTAACAGTTTTTCTCAGAGAGCTGTCAGCCGGAAGATTTATCTTATCAAAATATTTAGGTGAAATAAATGAATATGTCATTATCTGATAGCAGCCGAGAGCTGTCATATAATTTTCAAGATTCTTTGAAAATTTCTGAGAAGGGGTAAGCTGAGCTTCAGCAACTCCTCTGAACATTGTTGAAGGAATTTCGTTATATCCATAAATTCTTGCGATTTCCTCGGCAATATCAGCCTGACACTCAATATCTATTCTGAAACTTGGAGCATATACATAGCCGTTTTCGATTTTGAAATCGAGTTTTTCAAGATATTTTATCATATCTGATTCAGGGATATCTGTTCCGAGGAAATTATTTATCCATTCAGGATTGAATACAACTGATGCAGGAGTCTTGTCTGAGAAATCGTTGTCAATAACTGTATTTATAACAGTACCAGCACCGAGTTCCTCAACGAGTTCAAAAGCTCTTTTAAGGGCATTCATGGTATTCTGGACATCAACGCCTTTTTCAAATCTTGCGGAAGCGTCTGTACGCATACCGAGTTTTTTAGCAGTTTTTCTTACTGAAACAGGATTGAAAACAGCTGATTCAAATACAACTGTATTTGTATCGTCCATAATACCGCTGTATTCGCCGCCCATTACGCCGGCAACAGCAACTGGTTTTTCAGCATCAGCGATAACAAGCATTTCCTCTGAAAGAGTTCTTTCAACTCCGTCAAGAGTCATAATTTTTTCACCGCTGCGGGCATTTCTGATATTGATTTCAGCATTTTCAACGTAACGCAGGTCAAAAGCGTGCATAGGCTGACCATATTCAAGCATTACATAGTTTGTTATATCGACAAAATTATTGATAGGACGCACACCGCTTGCTCTGAGGCGTTCTCTGAGCCATCTTGGTGACGGTTCAATCTTTACATCTTTTACAATGCCTGCACAATAGCGTGTACAGAGTTCTTTATTTTCAACATTTACTGAAAGGAAACTGTTTACATCTCCGTCAACGCCTTTAAATTCAGGCT
>DJFA01000094.1:23737-24284 GCA_002431975.1 Ruminococcus sp. UBA5884 | reverse complement strand
CTCCTGCATAATGAAAATTCCGTCTGCAATTGCATAAGGAAAATCATTTACAGTAAGACCGAGTTCACCGAGAGAACAGAGCATACCATTGCTTTCAACGCCTCTTAATTTTCCCTTTTTGATTTTTACGCCGTTCGGGAGAGTTGAACCGCTGAGAGCTACAGGAACGATATCGCCTGCATTTACATTTGAAGCACCTGTAACTATCTGAACAGGATTTTCCTGTCCGATATCAATCTGGCATACAACGAGATGGTCGGAATTTTCATGCGGTACAACTGAGAGTATTTTTCCGACAACAACGTTTGATATTTCAGAGCCTTCAACTTCAAAGCCTTCAACCTTTGAACCGCTCATTGTCATTCCATAACAGAAATCTTTTGCAGGCATATCTGTCTTAACGAAATCAGAAAGCCATTTCATAGATAAATTCATTATATATTAAACCTCCTTAAAACTGTTTAAGAAAACGCATATCATTTTCAAAGAGCAGACGCATATCACTGATATTGTATCTTCTCATAACAATTCTTTCAAGACCAAGACC
>DJFA01000094.1:0-23575 GCA_002431975.1 Ruminococcus sp. UBA5884 | reverse complement strand
ACACGGCAGCCTTCGCCATGACAGTTGAAGCACATTACATCAACTTCAGCACTTGGTTCTGTAAACGGGAAGTGGTGCGGACGCAGACGGATTTTACAGTCATCGCCGTAAAGACGTTTCATAAGGAGTTCAAGAGTTCCTTTAAGGTCAGCCATAGTTATACCTTTGTCAACAACAAGACCCTCTATCTGATGGAAAAGCGGAGAATGAGTTGCATCAACGGCATCTGAACGGTAAACACGTCCCGGAGAAATAATTCTGACAGGAGGTTTCTGATTTTCCATTACATGAACCTGAACTGATGAAGTCTGGGTACGCAGGAGAATGTTGTCAGTTATATAGAAAGTATCCTGAGTATCTCTTGCAGGGTGGTCAGGCGGAAGATTGAGAGCCTCAAAGTTATAGTAATCATATTCTACTTCAGGGCCGTCAGCAATACTGAATCCCATACCGAGGAATATCTCTTCAATTTCGTTGAGAACGGCATTGAGAGGGTGAAGTTTTCCTGTTTCAGGTTTTTTGCCCGGCAGAGTAATATCTATAGATTCCGCTTTAATTTTCTCTGCTTTTTCCTTTTCTCTGAGAGAATTGAGTTTTTCGCCGAGAGCAGTTTCGATATCCTGACGGACTTTGTTTGCGAGCTGACCTATAACAGGTCTTTCCTCAGCGGAAAGTTTTCCCATCTGTTTAAGAATTGCAGTAAGTTCGCCTTTTTTGCCGAGATATTTAATTCTTAAATCATCAAGAGCCTTGATAGCATCACATGATTTAAGTTCTTCTTTGGCAAGAGCTTCAATCTGTTCAAGCTGATTTTTCATTGTATAATATCACCTCATAAAAATTATAAAAAAAGTCCTGTCCTTTAAAAAGGACAAGACGATAAATCCTGTTTATAAACCACCTTTTAGAAAGCCATCACTTTCGTGTCTTTAACGCAGAACATACGTTTATGCTTACTGTTGGTTCGGCATAACCACTCGTGAGTGAACTTCAGCAGTCACGCAGATGTATTGCATATACTTCCAGCCATTGGTATACACTCTCTGTAATACGACGCAAGAGCCTACTCTCTCAGTCAATGTGTTTATATCTGATGCAGGTTCAGGCTGAACCTACGTTAATTATATCAGTTTAGAAAAAATTTGTCAAGTCAGATATCATCATCATCTAAAAATTCTTCATAATTATGTTCTTCTTCCTCATTATCGAGAGCATTTTCCACGACTTTGGCATAGAATCCGACAGGGTTACGCATTATTTTTTCACCGAGGAAATGAGCCTGATTGAGGTCAGGAGCAAATATTTTCATATCAAGCAAATCATCGCCGATATCAAGGCATCTGAAATGCACATGGTAACCTTTTTTGAGTTCAATATATTCAATTTTGACCTCATTGGCGAGTTTGAGCCTTGCAAAATAGCGGACAGCTGTTCTTATAATCTTCTCACGGCAGGATTTAGGGACATATGTACGGAAAGACTTTGCATAGATAATGCCTTTTTCGGTATCTCTGTAGCATTCTCTGCCACTGTCATTGGTTACAGTTTCAATAGTTTCATTTTTAAGCAGAATTTCAATTGCATCGTTATAGCAGAAATAGTTTATAATTCCCGAACCTACAGCTATATCATAAAGCTGACCGGCTTCAATGAGTTTTTCCATTTTTTTAAGCAGATAGCAGATAAGGAGCTTTGCGGAATCTGTATCTCTTATCTCAAATGAAGCCATATCAGATAATTTAGATGTATTTTCCATATAATTTTCCTCAGAAATTAGGATAATCTATCATATGGGCAAGCAGAGCGATATTAACAGCTGCTTCAACGCATGGAACGGCACGGGGGATAATGCATGGGTCGTGTCTGCCTTTTATGCTGAGAGTTTCATTTTTCATTGCACTGTAGTCAATAGTCTGCTGTGGCTGGGCAATTGAAGGAGTTGGTTTTATTGCGACATTGAGGGTTATAGGCATACCTGATGAAATTCCGCCGAGTATTCCGCCATGGTTATTGGTTTTTGTAAGCACATGACCATATTCATCAACATAGAATTCGTCATTGTTCTGGCTTCCTGTCATTTTGGCACAGTTGAATCCTGCACCAAATTCAAGGCCTTTTACAGCCGGAATACCGAATATAAGCTGGGCAATACTGTTTTCAAGACCGTCAAATATAGGCGAACCTATTCCGGCAGGAACATTTATGCTTGCACATTCGATTATTCCGCCTACTGAATCCATACATTCACGGGCTTTTTCAATATCCTTAATCATGAGTTCGCCTTTTTTGTCATTTATGACAGGGAATTTTTTATATCTGACATTAAGGATATCATCTCTTGAAACAGAAATTCTGTTGAATGCGGTATCTTTTATATTATGAACTGAGGCAATATGAGCACCTGTATAAATGCCTCTGCGTTCGAGAATCTGACCGCATACAGCACCGGCGAAGCAGAGAGGGGCAGTAAGTCTGCCTGAAAAGTGACCTCCTCCACGCACATCATTGAAGCCTTTATATCTTAAAGCACCGGTATAATCAGCATGACCGGGGCGTGCAAGTCTTGAAATATTTGAATAATCCGAGGAATGAGTATCAGTATTCTGAATGAATGCACAAAGAGGTGTGCCTGTAGTTTTATTGTCAACAAGTCCGGACATTATCTGAGGCAAATCCTTTTCACGTCTTGGAGTTGATGTTTTATCCTTTTTAGGTGCACGTCTTGAAAGAAACTGTCCCAGAAGGTCAGTATCGATATATTCTCCTGGCGGGAGATTATCAATAACAACACCTATAGCCGCACCATGCGACTCACCGAAAATTGATATGGAAATCCTGTTATTCCACATTGATGACATTGGCTTTACCTCCGATATTGTTAAAATCACTGAAAAAGTCGGGATATGATTTTTCAACTGCATCGGCGTTGAGGATTACAACATCTCCTCTTGCTCTTGTTGCGGCAATTGCAGCAGACATGACAATTCTGTGGTCGCCGCAGCTGTCAACTGTTCCGCCGATAAAGCTTTCCACTGGTTTTATAAGCAGAGAATCATCTGATGGTATTGCTTTTCCGCCGAGGGAATTTATCATATCAGCAGTTGAAATTATTCTGTCGCTTTCCTTTATTTTAAGACGCTGAATACCTGTTATTTCAGAAGTTTTTCCGCTGAGTGAGCATAATACTGCAAGAACAGGCACAAGGTCAGGGATATTTTCTGCATCGACAGAATATACTGACTTTTCATTTCCGCTATTATTATAGCATAATGCAGAAATGATTTCAACAATTTTTTTGTCGCCCTGAATGCTTTCGTCTGCAAGATTGCTGATTTTAACATTATTTCCTATAGCATCAGCGACAAAGAAAAATGCAGCCTGAGAATAATCGCCTTCAACAGCTGTATTGTATGGTTTATAATGCTGATTGCCTTTTATATAATATCCGTTATCAGTTTCATTTATTTCTATACCGAAATTTTCAAGGCATCTGACAGTCATATCCGCATAAGGTTTTGACTGGAGCGGAGATGTCATAATTATTTCGGAATCGTTTTCAGCAAGCGGCAGAGCAAGAAGCATACCGGTTATGAACTGTGAGGATATATCCCCTTCAAGACAGTATTTTCCGCCTTTTAACTTTCCGGATATTGAAAAAGGCATGGTATTGTCATAGTTGAATATGATTCCTTTATCAGACATTTCCCTTATATATGGAGTAATCGGACGCTGAGGGAGTCTTCCCTGTCCTCGGAACTCTGCAGCTGTTCCGAGGACTGCGGCAACGGGTATCATAAATCTGAGGGTTGAACCGCTTTCGCAGCAGTCAATCACAGCATTTTCAGCTGATTTTCTGCCGATACCTGTAACGGTTACTGAACTGCCGTTTATTTCAAACTCAGCACCGAGAGCTTTCATTGCATTGATAGTTGCATGGATATCCTTTGAAAAGCTTATGTTTCTGATAACGGAAATGCCGTCTGCAAGACCTGCACATATAAGCATACGATGGGTAATGCTTTTTGATGATGGCACTGAAACAGTACCGTTAAGTTTTGAGGGAGTTATTCTTATATCCATAAATTTCATACCCCCATAAATTTCATAAAATCATCTGTTGAAAGTTTTTTTATAATACAGTGACCGATTTTGTCGCATAAGATTATATTTATAAAAGAGCTTTCACGTTTTTTGTCATTAAGGCAGAGAGGAGCGAGTGTTTCAGAATCCGTACCGGCACTGCATGGCAGACCGTATGATGATATGCATTCATAAAGTTTCTGATACATTTCATCAGTTCCGGCAAGATTTTTTTCAATTGCGAGTTTTGTTATCATGAGCATACCGGCAGCAACCGCACAGCCATGTGTATATGTGCTGTAGTTATAGAATTTTTCGACTGCATGACCGATAGTGTGACCGAAATTGAGAATCATTCTTTCGCCTTTGTCAAATTCATCAGCTTCAACTACATCACGTTTTATTGAAACGCATCTGAAAATAATTTCGTCTGTAATTTCCATAACGTTTTTGATATTATGTGAGGCGATAAGTTCAAAAAGCTGTGAATCACGAATCATGCCGTATTTTATAGCTTCAGCCATACCGTCCGAGAGAATTTTTTCGCTTAAAGTCTGGAGCGTATCAGGGTCGCATATAACGCATTCAGGCTGTTTGAATACTCCGACAAGATTTTTTCCGCAGGGGAGGTCGATAGCAGTTTTTCCGCCGACTGAACTGTCAATCTGTGCAAGGAGAGTTGTAGGTATCTGGATATACTGAAGACCTCTGAGAAATGTACCAGCGGCATATCCCGCCATATCTCCGGTGACTCCGCCGCCGAGAGCAATTATGCAGTCAGAGCGTGTTATATTGTTTTCGCAGAGAAATTCATATATTTCATTGAGAGTCGCTGAACATTTTGAAGCTTCACCGTTTTTGAAAACGAATTTAACCGCTGTCAGACCGTAGTCTGACAGTGATTTTATAACGGTGTCGCTGTAAAGGCTGTCAACGATATCATCTGTTATAACGGCGAATTTTTCAGCCTTTGAAACTTCTGAAATCAGTTTTCCGCACTGGGAGAGGATACCTCTCTCAATGCAGATATTATATTTTTTGCTGGCATTTACAGTAACAGTTTTCATAAAGCATATCCTCAGCCTAATTTTTTGCCCATGAATTCAATCTGACGCTTTACATTGCCCATAACGCAGCCGAACTGTGCAGGAGTAAGTGACTGAGCACCATCTGAAAGAGCTTTTTTCGGGCAGTTGTGAACTTCAATTATAAGACCGTCAGCACCTGCAGCAATTGATGCCATTGAAAGAGGTTCAACAAGTGATGTAAGACCTGTTGCATGACTCGGGTCAACGATAATCGGGAGATGAGTAAGCTGTTTGAGGAGCGGAACTGCTGAAATATCAAGAGTATTTCTTGTTTTTGTTTCAAATGTTCTGATACCTCTTTCGCAGAGGATAACCTTTGAATTTCCGCCAGCCATGATATATTCAGCGGACATGAGCCATTCTTCAAGAGTATTTGCAAGACCTCTCTTGAGGAGTATAGGCTTATCAGTCTTGCCGAGTTCTTTAAGAAGTTCAAAGTTCTGCATATTTCTTGCACCGACCTGAATTATATCAACGTCAGCGAAAAGGTCAAGATGAGTGATACTCATTATTTCTGTTACGATAGGCAGACCAGTTTCAGCCTTTGCCTTGAGCAGGAGTTTTATTCCTTCGCCATGGAGTCCCTGAAATGCATATGGGGAAGTTCTTGGTTTGAAAGCACCGCCTCTGAGGAAAGTAGCACCGGCTTCTTTTACGGCAATAGCGGTTTCAATTATCTGGTCTTCATTTTCGACAGAGCAGGGCCCTGCAATTACCTGAATATTGTTTCCGCCAATCTGACGACCTTCAACATCAATGATTGTGTCGTCAGGGTGGAATTTTCTGTTTGCATTTTTATAAGGTTCCTGAACACGCTTTACAGCTTCAACAGGTTCCTGAGCCTGAAGCAGTTCAATATCAAGATGGGCAGTGTCGCCGATAAGACCGAGAATATTCTGATGAGCACCGTTTACTCTTGAAACAGTGATATTGTCATTCTGCTGAATAAGGTCAACGAGCTTGTCAACTTCCTCTTTAGGTGCATTTTGCTTTAATACGATAATCATTTTAAAAACCTCCGAAAAAAATTTTTTGTGAAACAGAAAAGCGGTTTACTTCTCAGAATGAAAAGCAAACCGCATTATCTTTTATAAATTATATAAAGCTTAAAAAGATTTTATTCCTTGCTTAACAAACTCTGTATTTGATTTTATCCACGCCAAAAAAGCCAAATCCGTAAAAGTGGCTAAAGACATGATAAAATTCAAAGCTGTTAAGAACAGAATTAATCATAATAATAAACTCCTGAAATCTGAAATATTTTTCACAATGTAAGTATAGCACCACAAATACATAATGTCAAGTATTTTGACAAAAAATTTTTTTAATTCTTATTTAATTAAAATTATAAATATGAATATGATAAAAAAAGAATGATTATGATATACAATACTGATTTTTACTGTTATAATTATCGCATAAAGAACATATATCAACGGATTTTTATATAGATTATACAAGGAGGATTATGTTATGAGCTTCAGAAAAGATTTTATGTGGGGAGCAGCCTCAGCTGCATATCAGGTGGAAGGTGCTTTTGATGCAGACGGAAAAGGCATGAGTGTATGGGACGAATACTGCCATGATGACGGACGTATAAAATTCAATGAAAATGGTGATGTTTCATGCGACCATTACCACAGATATAAAGATGATATCGCTCTTATGAAGAAAATCGGTCTTAAATGTTATCGTTTTTCTGTATCATGGACAAGAATTATTCCTGATGGTGATGGAAAAATCAATGAAAAAGGACTTGATTTCTATTCAGACCTTGTTGATGAACTTATAAAAAATGATATTGAGCCGCTTGTAACGCTTTTTCACTGGGATTATCCGGCGGCACTCCATAAAAAAGGCGGCTGGCTCAATGATGAATCTCCGGAATGGTTTGTAAATTATGCAAAACAGGTTGTAAATCGTCTTTCAGACAGGGTAAAGTATTGGATAACCATAAATGAACCGCAGATTTTTGTAGGAAACGGCTATCAGAAAGGAGTATTTGCTCCGTATTACTGTCTTGGAAACAAAGACCTTATTCATATATCACATAATGTTCTGCTTGCACATGGCAAAACAGTTAAAATGATAAGAGAAACTGCAAAAATCAAGCCTATGATAAGTTTTTCTCCTACAGGCCCATGCTTTATACCAAAGGATAATAATCCTCAGACTATTGAAACAGCAAGAGAAAAAAGTTTCAGCATTGAAAACGGTGAAGGCTTCATATATTCAAACAGCTGGTGGTCAGACCCTGTATTTTTAGGCAAATATCCTGACAAGGCATATGAATTGTTTGAAGGAATAATGCCTGATATCAAAGACGGGGATATGGAGCTTATAAGTCAGCCTCTTGATTTTTATGGAGTAAATCTCTATCAGAATCATCTTGATACTGATATAAATTATAAACAGGGAGCTGCAAAAACTCAGCTTGGCTGGTATGTGTCGCCTGAACTTATGTACTGGGCACCTAAATTTCTCTATGAAAGATACGGGCTTCCGGTTATGATTACAGAAAATGGTCTTGCCTGTCATGACTGGATATGCCTTGATGGAAAGGTTCATGACCCTAACAGAATTGATTTTATTGCAAGATATCTTAAATCCCTTAAAAGAGCCGCTGAGGACGGTACTGAAATTATGGGATATATGTACTGGTCTGTGATGGATAATCTTGAATGGGCTGACGGATATGACCCTCGTTTTGGTCTTATATACGTTGATTATCAGACTCTTGAACGCAGAATAAAGGATTCAGGATTCTGGTACGGCAAAGTTATCGAATCAAATGGTGAAATCCTTGACAGCATGAATCAGAAATAATAAATTATAACAGGGGCGGAAATTAAACCGTCCCTTTTATAATATCTGCAATATCGCATAATTTTTCAACAGCTGAATTAATTGAATCAGAATCAGCAATTGTAAAATCATTGTGACCGGAATACATTTCATTGTCAGTCATTTTTCTGCATACTGCAAGTGTAATAGTATTGTTTTCGCAGTCCAGTCTGAATTTTGAACCGATTATGGAGTAAAGGCTGTTTATTTCATTGAAAAGCCCTGAATTTTCTGCATTCTGCCATTGACCACGTTTTACACCGTTGTAATTTATTTTGATATTGTTTTCAATTACAAGTCCCCCGCATATTGGAGCATTAATATCATATTTTCTCTTTCCTTTATCGGACATCTGTTGTTTAAAGGCATTAAAAGCATTCATAACATTTGAAAAAGGAAAAAAGTTTTCTGCATAAAAGCTGGCTTTCTTTTCAAGGAGTGTTGACTCATATGGTTTTATGCTGAAAAGTATCCATGTATAGTATTCAACCTCCCTGTATATATCGGCAGTGTTTTCATGTCTTTCATAATAGCTTGGCTTTACAGCGGCGACCATGCGGACAGATGCTGAATATTTTGTGAAATTTTTTGTTATCGTTCCTGCACAGTACAGAGGAATCTGCGACAAATCCTGATTGCATGACACACATATCTGTCTTAGTTCCTTTTTTCTGATATTCTTTTTTTCAAGAGTTATATTCCAGTCATGATATGCGTTTTGCAGTAAATTTTCATATTCTTCCGAAAGATATTTTTTTGTCTGTCTGCCATAGCAGTGTTTTTCTTTATAACTCAGAACAGCACCGCCTGCTACAGAAATTATTTCAACAATAATTCCCAGAACTATAAGTGCAGATACAATGTATATAATCTGTTCTTCTGAAATAATATTCAGTAATTTCATTTTTTCATCTCCTTATATAAATTATAATTGTTTTTATGTAAAATCCGCAACCATATCAATGTTAAAACTGTGTAACTTGATATTCATGTAAAACAGTGTTATAATTAAATAAAAATAAAATAAAGGAGACATTTATATTATGAATTACAGAATAATTGACAGGGACAAATACTACAGAAAGGGAGTCTACAGACATTTTTCAGAGGATTGCAAATGTTCGCTTTCAATAACAGCAAAGCTTGATGTTACTGAACTTGTTGAATATTCAAAAGCTGCGGATACTAAATTCTATCTGAATTTTCTTTATATTCTCTCAAAGGTTCTCAATTCAAGAGATGATTATAAAATGGGATATTTCTGGCAGACTGATACGCTTGTATGCTATGATACAATAAATCCGACTCAGTATGTATTCCATGATGATACTGAAACCTGTACTCCGGTTTATACCGTGTATTATGAGGATTATAAAAAATTCTATGAAAATGCTCTTGATGACCTTGAAAATGCCAAAAAAACCCGTGAGTATATGCTTGATATGGAAAATCATCCGAACTGGTTTGATGCCTCATATATTTCATGGCTCAGTTATGATTCAATGAATATTGAGCTTCCTGACGGACATCTGTTTTTCCCGCCGATTGTAAACTGGGGCAGATATAAAAAAGAAAATGACAGGCTTTTAATGCCTGTGACAGTAAGACTCAATCATGCAATTGCTGACGGATATCTCGGAGCTTTGGTATACAGACTCCTTGAAAAGGAAATCAGAAATTTCTGTGAGAAAAAACAAATTGAAAATTTTTCATAAATAAAATCTGCATATAATCCACCAAATATTTAAAATATAGGTTGAAACAGCTCGGAATTTATTATATAATATAGAAAATTAACAAATACCCTCTATAAAATTTTTCATCAGCAGAAGCATTTTTTGAAAAAATGTTTCTGCATAATGATGAAAATCAATCATTATGACATCAACAAACACCCCATATAAAAATTTTTTACCGTCGGATTTCATCGTCTGACGGTAAATTTTTTTATTGACTGTATTCCTGAAAAATGATATATTTAATAATAATTCGGATAAATATATTCAGATTCGTTTTGTAGGAGCGAACACAGTTCAACAGTACAAAATATAAGAAAAAGGACAGGTGAATTTTTTTGAATACGGCAGAATTTGATATTTGTAAAATCCAGCAGAAATTATATGAATATGCTGCAAAACAGGATTATGATATGGAAAAGTTTTCAGATTTTTTTCTGCAATCTGCTTTTTGTGCAGAATTATTTGATAAATCATATCAGGATTTCAGATTGTCAGAAACTATTGAAGAATGTATGAACCGCATACTTGCAGAATCAGGGGAGCTTCCGAAAATTGATGATTCAAAGGAAGAATACGATTGCTTTAAAGATGAATTTTTTAAAAAGGACAGAGCCGGTTTTGTCGGAATGATTTACAGAATGCTTTATTTTATTACACCATACAGCAGTAAGGAACTTTGCAAAAAAGCTCCGTACAGCAAGGTCTGGAAATATTATTTTGCTACACCGCAGGAACCTGAGGATTTCATTGCAGAAAGTATCTGTATTGACCTGAATATTGAATATGATGAGGATAATGCATTGGTTAAATTCTGAAAAAATAAAATTTTTTTCTTGAAATTTTTATCAGTATATGTTATAATACAGATATGGGCGGAATAAACCGGTATCCCAGAAAATATTCCGTTAAATTACCGGTTATCATTTTAAAAGGAGACTGCTGTTTGAAAAACAACACCTTGGAGATTGCAGCGTAAACCGGAAGGTTTGCTGACATATCTCATACAAACTTCCGGTATGTTGAAGATTTTTTAAAATAACAATTATCGGAGGAAAAATCAATGAATTATATTATTCGCAACGAAGAAGAAAAGGATTTTCATGAAGTTGAAAACCTTGTAAGAGAATCTTTCTTTAATGTTTATCGTCCCGGCTGTCTGGAGCATTATGTGCTTAATCAGCTCAGAAGCAATAAGGATTTCGTTCCTGAACTCGATTTTGTCATGGAGATGAACGGCAGAATTATCGGTCAGAACGTTTTTGTCAGAACAGTTATAAATGCTGATGACGGCAGAAATATCCCGATTATGACAATGGGTCCGATATGCATAGCTCCTGAATACAAAAGAAAAGGATTCGGAAAAATTCTGCTTGATTATTCCCTTGAAAAAGCTGAAAAATTCGGCTGTAAAGCAGTGTGCTTTGAGGGAAATATCGATTTTTATGGTAAAAGCGGATTTACATTTGCAAGTGAATACGGAATCCGTTATCATGGACTTGAAGAAGGGGAGGATTCATCATTCTTTCTCTGCAAAGAGTTGACTGACGGATATCTCAGCGGCATTACAGGGGAATATTCTACTCCTTTGGCTTATTTCGTTGATGAAAAGGAAGCTGATGAATTTGATAAACAGTTTCCATTCAAGGAAAAACTGAAACTCGAAGGTCAGATTTTTGACTAAAAAACAACAAAGCGGTCATTTTGAAATGGCCGCTTGTTTTTTTGAAAATCTGATTGTTATTTTTCACGCAAATTCGATAACAAAATTTTATAATTGCAAACAAAGAATTTTTCGTTTATTATGTAGGGGCGACCATTGGTCGCCCGCCCGAAATTCTGGTAAATCAAACGGGCAAACACAGTTCGCACCTACATAAACAATCTATCGAGTTGGCGTTATTTTTCAGATGATGAAATTGAAATTCTGTTCAAAGCTCTTTTTAACTTGAGTTCAGCATACTGGAATTCCATATCACCCTTATGCTGCTGCATATGTTCTCTTGCTTCCTTTTCGGAGCGTTTAGCCCATTCAATATCTATTTCGTCAGCCCATTCCACAGCAGATGCGATTATAGTTGTATGGTCTTTTGATACTTTTATTACGCCATCTGAAACAGCAGCAACTTTAAAACTGCCATCAATCTTTATTTTCATAGCACCTGACGGCAGATTTGCAACAAAATTCTCATGTCCTGCAAGAATACCAATATCACCTTCAGTAGTTCTCACAGTAAGCTGTTCAGTTTTTCCGTCAAAGAATATTTTTTCAGGAGTAATGATTTTAAGATTAAAAGGAGTCATTATTCTTCACCCTTTTTGGCTTTTTCGACAGCTTCATCAATAGTTCCGACAAAGAGGAATGCGGATTCAGGGAGGTCATCATGTTTTCCTTCAATGATTTCCTTAAATCCTCTGATAGTTTCCTTGACCGGAACATATTTGCCCTTCATGCCGGTAAACTGTTCTGCTACGCTGAAAGGCTGAGAGAGAAATCTCTGGATTTTTCTTGCACGGGAAACGGTAAGCTTATCCTCATCAGAAAGTTCGTCCATACCCATGATAGCGATAATATCCTGAAGTTCTGTATATCTCTGGAGTATAGTCTGAACTTTTCTTGCAACATCATAATGTTCCTGACCTACTATTTCAGGAGTAAGAATTCTTGAATTACTGTCAAGAGGGTCAACGGCAGGATAAATTCCAAGAGATGAAATACTTCTTGAAAGAACGGTAGTTGCATCGAGATGAGCGAATGTTGTGGCAGGAGCAGGGTCGGTAAGGTCATCAGCCGGAACATATACAGCCTGTACTGATGTTATTGAACCCTTGTTTGTTGATGTGATTCTCTCCTGCAAAGCACCCATTTCAGTGGCAAGTGTAGGCTGATATCCTACGGCTGACGGCATTCTTCCTAAAAGGGCAGAAACCTCTGAACCTGCCTGAGTAAATCTGAATATATTGTCTATAAAAAGAAGAACGTCCTGATTTTCCTTATCTCTGAAATATTCAGCCATAGTAAGACCAGTAAGACCAACTCTCATTCTTGCTCCCGGAGGTTCATTCATCTGACCGTAAACGAGAACAGTATTTTTGATAACTCCGCTTTCAGTCATTTCATTATAGAGGTCGTTTCCTTCACGGGTACGTTCGCCGACACCGGTAAATACTGAGATACCGCCATGCTGATTGGCAACATTGTTTATAAGTTCCTGAATAAGAACAGTTTTTCCAACGCCTGCACCGCCGAAAAGACCGATTTTACCGCCCTTTAAATATGGAGCGATAAGGTCGATTACTTTTATTCCGGTTTCGAGGATTTCATTTGAGGCGGTCTGTTCCTCATAGCTTGGAGCTTCTCTGTGGATAGCCCATTTTTCTTTAGTTTCCGGTGCAGGTTTTTCGTCAACAGGTTCTCCGAGGAGATTGAATATTCTGCCGAGAGTTTCACGTCCTACAGGAACTTTTATAGGTTCACCGGTATCAACAGCGTCCATGCCTCTTACAAGACCGTCAGTACTGCTCATAGCGATACAGCGGACTATATCGTCACCGATATGCTGGGCAACTTCAATAACAAGTTTCTGACCATTATTATTGATTTCTATTGCATTAAGCAGTTTCGGCAGGCATTCCTTCTGGAAGCGGACATCGACAACAGCACCGATTACCTGTACTATTTTTCCGATATTCTGCATAATTCACCTATTCTCCGCAGATTTGGATTGTATATAAAAAATCATCAAATTATTTCTCTGCGGTGAAATAATGATAATATATTTTATTCCTGTGCTGATGCACCGCCGACTATTTCAGTAATTTCCTGAGTTATTGATGACTGTCTTGCTCTGTTGTAGATGAGTGAGAGATTGTCAATCATTTCAGAGGCGTTGTCAGTAGCATTTTCCATAGCCATGCGTCTTGCAGCCTGTTCGGAGGCAAATGAATCCGCAGCAGCACCATATATGATACCTGCGACATATTTAGGAATAAGCGTATCAAATACAGCTTCCGGAGATGGTTCATAATTTGTGACTCTTTTATTTTCCGGAGCCGGCTGACCTGTTGTATTTTCGACAGGCAGAACGCTCATAAGTCTTGCCTCCTGAAGCAGAGGAGATACATAATTTGTAAAAACTATTTCTACTCTGTTTATTTTTCCGGCAGTATATGCATTGATTATTTTTTCTGAGATTTCCATTACATGATTTATCTTGATATGTTCAGCAATATTTTCATAATGTGCAGCAATTTTAATATCCTGTTTCAAAAAATATTCAACAGCTTTTTTTCCTATCGGTATAACGACAGCAGAGCCGTTTTCAGCTTTTATTTCATCAATGCGTTTCTGTGCAAGTTTTAATATATTGGAGTTAAAGCCTCCTGCAAGACCTCTGTCGCCGGCGATTACTATAATAAGAGTGCTGCCGTCATTATTCTGTTTATCTGTAAATATCGAGCTGAAAGCGGAATCCTCCGAGGTAATCTCCCACATTATCTGATAAAGAGCCTCAAAGAAAGGTCTTGCATTATCAGCACGTTCCTTTGCACGTCTTAATTTTGAAGATGCGACAAGCTCCATGGCTTTTGTTATCTGCATAGTGCTTTCAATGCTTTTTATGCGGCGTTTTACATCTTTCATATTGGCGGAAGCCATGTATTATACACCTCCGTTTCAGCTTAATGATGAAAGATAATCCTTGATGAAGTCATTGAGGACATCTCTGAGAGCAGCTTCATTTTCAGCAGTCAAATCCTTTGTATCAGTGATTGACTGAATTATTTCATGATGGGATTCATCAATATATCTGAAAAGTTCTGATTCAAAGTCAGAGATTTTATCAAGAGGGATATTTTTAAGGAAATTATTGGTTACAGCATATATTATAATAACCTGATTTTCAACGGATACCGGAGAATTTTTCTTCTGTTTGAGAACTTCAACGATTCTCTCACCTTTTGCAAGACGTTCTTTTGTATCGCTGTCAAGGTCAGAGCCGAACTGTGAGAATGACTGGAGTTCACGGTACTGTGAATATGAGAGTTTAAGAGAACCTGAAACTTTTTTCATAGCCTTTATCTGTGCGGCACTTCCTACACGGGATACGGATATGCCAGGGTTTACGGCAGGTCTTACGCCTGAATTGAAAAGGTCTGTTTCAAGGAATATCTGACCGTCAGTAATTGAGATTACATTTGTCGGGATATATGCGGAAACATCTCCTGCCTGAGTTTCGATTATCGGGAGAGCTGTAAGGCTTCCGCCGCCGTAATTTTCATTGAGTGAACAGGCTCGCTCAAGGAGTCTTGAATGAAGATAGAATACATCACCCGGATAAGCCTCACGTCCCGGAGGTCTTTTGAGGAGCAGTGAAAGGGTACGGTATGCAACAGCGTGTTTTGAAAGGTCGTCATATACACAGAGTACATCTTTGCCCTTGTTAAGAAAATATTCACCCATGGTTACTCCTGAATAAGGAGCGATATACTGGAGAGGAGCAAGTTCTGAAGCGGTTGCGGATACAACTATTGTATAATCCATAGCACCGGCTTTTTCAAGGTTTTCAACAACATTTGCAACAGTTGAACGTTTCTGACCGATAGCAACATATATGCAGATAACGTCCTGACCTTTCTGGTTGATGATTGTATCTGTTGCGATAGAGGTTTTACCTGTCTGTCTGTCGCCGATTATAAGCTCACGCTGACCTCTGCCTATTGGAATCATTGAATCTATAGCCTTGATACCTGTCTGGAGAGGTTTATGGACAGATTTTCTTGTAATTATACCCGGAGCAATTTTTTCAATAGGAGCAGTTTCATCAGTCAGTACAGCACCTTTTCCGTCAATAGGCTGACCGAGAGCGTTTACAACTCTTCCGAGGAGAGCGTCACCGACAGGAACTGATACGATTTTGCCGGTTCTTTTGACGGTATCGCCTTCCTTTATATTGATATCAGAGCCGAGAAGAACTGCGGCAACGAAATCCTGTTCAAGGTTTAAAGCTATACCATATACACCGTCTGGAAATTCGAGAAGCTCATTTGACATACATTTTTCAAGACCATGTACATTTGCAATACCATCTCCGACAGTGATTACAGTACCGGTATCAGAGAGTTCTATTTCAGAGCGGTAATTTTTAATCTGTTCCTTTATGATGCTTGTTATTTCATCTGGGCGTAAATTCAAATTATACACCTTCTTTTAATAAAAATTCATGATATCAGTTCATTGTGAACTGAATTGAGTTTGGATTTTATGCTGCTGTCGATTTGAAGATTTTCATACTGGACGATAACGCCGCCGAGTATGCTTTTATCGACTTTTTCATTCATTACGACAGTTTTGCCGAATTTTGCGGAAAGCTTTGCTTTAAGCTTTTCACGCATTGTATCGCTGAGCGGAATGCAGGTAGTAACGGTTATTTCAGCGATATTTTTATATTCATTGTAAAGCTTGTTGAAACAGTCTGTTATCTTATATATAAGACCAGCCCTGTTTTTCACAGTAATTACGCAGAGCAGATTACATACTATTCCGCAGTCTGAAAAAATTTCTGAAAGGAGTTCAGTTTTTTTATCAGTATTTATAGCAGGTGCGGACAGAAATTTCAGAAGGTCGGGATTGTCAGCGAATACCTTGCGGCAGTCGTTGATATCCCTGTGAACGCTGTCATAGCTTTTGTCCTCACTGCAAAGCTCAAACAAAGCATCGGCATAAACTTTTGCTATTTCACCGGTCATCATTTTCAATCACCTGCATTTTCGATAAATTCGTTGATAAGGCGTTCATGGTCGTCCTGAGAGATTTCCTTTTCAACGACTTTTTCGGCAAGCTGTACAGCAATATCGGATATTTCATTTTTAAGCTGACTTCTTGCACGTTTCTTTTCGAGTTCGATTTCCTCATTGGCTTTATTGGTTATATTTGCAGCTTCATTCTTTGCATTCTGAATAATTTCATCAGAACGTTTAACAGCTTTCTGTGAAGCAGCCTTTATTATTTCAGCGGATTCTTCCTTTGCATTTGCCATAAGCTCAGTATAATCGGCTTCAAGACGTTTTGCATTTTCCATTGTTTCATCAGCTTTCTGATAAGCTGATGAAATATCCTTCTGACGATTTTCGATAGCTTTGTTTACTCTGCCGAAGAGGAAATGCTTCAGTATAAGAAACAGTATGATTGTATTTATAAGAGTAAAAATCAGACTGCCGGTATCTATGGATAAAAAATCCAGATTTCCCATTTTAATTCCTCCAGCTCAGTTTAAAAAGATTTTTCAAAAGGTATTGTTCCTTATAAATCAGAGCTTTCCGATAAACGGATTGATAAAGAGGAGAATAAGTGCAACTACAAAGCCGTAAATACCTGTTGATTCCGCAACAGCACAGCCGACAAACATAGTACTCGTAACAGCACCCTTGCATTCAGGCTGTCTGCCTATAGCTTCACAGGCTTTACCTACTGCATAGCCTTCACCGATACCAGGACCTATACCTGCAATCATAGCAAGACCTGCACCAATAGCTGATGCAGCTAAAACGATAGCTCTTTCCATAATAAAAAAACCTCCAGATTTAAAAATTATTCTTTTCCATAACCGCCGCCTATGAAAGCCATAGAAAGCATTATGAAGATATAAGCCTGCATAAATCCGCTGAACAGGTCAAAATATACTGAAAGCACAGCCGGAATACCGATAGTGAAAATCGGGATACCAAGACCAAGTGCATTTGAAAGACCTGTAAGTGCGAAATAGATAAGGCTTGTTATTACCATACCGCCTGCAATGTTTCCGAAGTGACGGAAACCCATTGATACAGGAGTGGCAACCTCACTTATTACATTGAGCGGAGCCATTACAAATATCGGTGATACAAATCCTTTGAAATATCCGAGTATACCGTCAGTTTTTATCTTTGCAAATGTTATCATTGCAAATGTGACGAGTGCCCAGCCGAATGTTGTATTGAAATCAGCGGTTACTGACCTCAGACCGATAAGACTGATAAGGCTTCCGAAGAGTGAAAAGCTGAATATTGTTGCCATATACGGAGCATAACCCATATGCTGTTCACCCATTGATTCTTTGACCAGTTTATTTACAGATGTAACCATCCATTCAGCAATCGCCTGCCTTTTGGTAGGAACTTTATTTTTTCCGATTCCATGAGTAAGGAACAGGACAAGTGCAGTTATAAGAGCAATTACAAACCAGCCGAGTACGATAGTTTCGGTAATATTTATGGTAATTCCGAAAACATCGAATGAAAAAATAATTTTAGGGCCGGTTACATTAATATCTGTTACACCGGTAAAGAAATCCTTGACATTCAATAATCAAACGCCCCCTTTTCTTTTAAAAATAGCTCCTCCGACATGAATAATCTTCGGATAGAATACAGGAATAACTGCACCGAGAGGGCTGATAAAATCAAATCTGAATGAAGCGGCTATCAGAATGCATATAAGCAGAACTCTTAAAAGATATCCGCACATCATTTTAGCCTTTGCAGTTCTTGTTTCCTCTGCACTGAGAGATATTTTCAGCGAATAGTAAAGCATTGCAAGATATATCAGCATAACAGCCGTACCGAGAACAAGACCCGTTATTACTGCCATACTGAATCCTGATACTATAAATGAAACAAGAAACACAGCAATATCAAGAAATACAGAACGTATTCCTATAAATATAAGTTCTTTTCTGAGAATATCGTCCACTCAATACATCCTTCCTGAAATTCAATAAACATATTATATCACATTAAATGACTAATTTAAATAGTTTTTTTATATAATTAATGTTATTTTATTAACTTTTTAATATTTTATTAAAAAAGTTCGTTTCAGAATCTGTATTTTTTCCATATAATTAAAAAACATGAATTGATAAAAGAATTTTATGACTGAAAATATGAAATCCTCATTATATTTTGTAGGGGCGACCATTGGTCGCCCGTTATGGTTTATCAATAATTTTATCGATTAACCATTAACCAATGATTTTTCATATCAAAACAAATATTGAAATTATGGTTAAACTATAATTCAGGCGGGCGACCAATGGTCGCCCCTACATAAACAAATTATCGAATTTGCGTTAATTAAAAAAATATCATCAGGTTACAACGATAACAAATTCAGTTTCTTTTTTATTCCATAAATCAGGGATTTTTCTTGTAGTTGAAGGCGGTTCAGTCTGAGCCTGATTTATATTGTTCTGATATTCCTCCACAGATATGACATCTCCGACAACATCAAATGAAACAACGTTCCCGTCCTCATCATATGTAACATTTTCAACAGCCTGATATCCGGCAATCTCACCGTTTTCATCGGTTATTTCGCTGTAAAGCACTTCAGTCTGTGCAGATTCAGGGGGAGCAGTCTGCAATTTTTCCTTTGCATTATTTATTTTGTCCCATGGATTAGGTTCTGTATCTCTGGCTTTTCGTTCCTTTTCGGCTTTTTCAGCTGATTCAGCCATACGGCTTTCACTTAAAAACTCAGTTCTTGAATTATAGTCATTGAGATTGAAGGCTATAAGAAAAAACATAAGGAATACTGCAATGCCTACGATAACGATATGTTTCAAATTTTACTGCACCTCCATAAGAGCCTCTGCAATTCTTATATCTTCAGGGGTAGTTATCTTGATATTTTTATAATCGCCTGATGTCATATAAACCTTTATTCCTACAGATTCGGCAAGCTGACAGTCATCAGTAAAATCAAGACCATGTTCAAGAGCAAAATCCATTCCCTCATAATATACTGATTTTTTGAATACCTGCGGAGTCTGGGTTATATAAAGAGATGGTCTGTGGGGAGTATCAACTATAAGATTGTCTGAAACGACTTTTATTGTATCCTTTACAGGAACTCCGAGAGTAGCACCGCCGAAAACTCTTGCATCTGCAATAGTTTTTTCAATAAATTCGGGAGTGGCAAGAGGTCTTGCACCATCATGTACAGCGATAAGTTTAGTTTTGTCGGAAACTTTTCTTATTGCATTGAGAACGCTTTCCTGACGGGTTGAGCCGCCCTTTACCACGGCTGAAAGCTTTTTTACTGAATATTTTTCAGCAATCTCCATAAATTTTTCAATATCATCTTCTTTTGCGGATATAATTATTTCCTCAATGCTTTCGCATTTTTCAAAAGCCATCATTGAATAAGCCGCAACAGGAATACCTTTTATAGTCAGAAACTGTTTGTTTATGCCGTTCATGCGAGTTGAATTTCCGGCACATACAATAATTGCAGATGTATCTTTCATATATATAAATCTCCTTTATGTACAGGCGGAATATATCCGCCATTTATAAATTTTTATCCGTAATAAGCCTTTTTATAGAGTTCTTCAATCTCATATACTTTAGGAAGCCTTGGATTTGCAGTAGTGCACTGGTCTTCAAAAGCCTTGTATGAGAGTTCTTTAAGAGAGGACATATATTGATTTTCATCTATACCCATTTCCCTGAATGAGAATGGAATGCCTACAGTTTTCATAAGCTCCCTGACAGCATTTATAAGGGAATTTACTCCCTGAGAATCTGTATCGGCTGCAAGACCGAGTTCTCTTGCAATATTTGCATATCTTTTCGGAGCAGAAAAATGACTGTATTTAGGAAATGCATTGTATTTAGAAGGGTTTTCCTCACCGTTATAGGCAATTATATGAGGAAGCAGAACAGCATTTGCACGTCCGTGGGCAATATGAAATTCTCCGCCGAGCTTATGAGCCATTGAGTGATTTATTCCGAGAAAAGCATTTGTAAATGCCATGCCTGCGATACATGAGGCATTATGCATTTTTTCTCTTGCTCTCTGGTCATCAGCACCATATTTATATGAGTCAGGAAGATATCTGAATACAAGCTTTATTGCATGGAGTGCAAGAGCATCAGTATAATCACTTGCAAGCACTGAAACATATGCCTCTATCGCATGAGTCAGCACATCAAGTCCGGTATCAGCAGTTGCTGACGGGGGAACGGTCATAACAAAATCAGGGTCAATTATTGCAACATCAGGAGTAAGTTCATAGTCAGCAAGAGGATATTTCATATTGCTTGATTTATCGGATATTACTGCAAATGAGGTAACTTCCGAACCTGTTCCGGAGGTTGTCGGGATTGCGATGAATTTTGATTTAAGACCGAGTTTCGGGAATTTATAGATACGTTTTCTTATATCAAGAAATTTCTGAGCCATACTGATAAAATCCGCATCAGGATGTTCATAGAAAAGCCACATTGCTTTTGCGGCATCTATTGCAGAACCGCCGCCGAGAGCGATTATTGCATCAGGATTAAAGCCGTTCATGATTTCAGTGCCTTTTTTTACTGTTTCAATATCGGGGTCAGGTTCAACGCTGCTGAATATTTCGATATCGACCTTGGCATAGCGTTTTTTAAGCTGATACAGAATTTTATCAGCATATCCCAGTTTCATCATTACAGGGTCTGTAACTATCATGACTCTTGAAATATCGGGGATTTTGGAAAGGTACTGTACAGAACCGCTTTCAAAATATATTTTTTCAGGAATTTTAAACCACTGCATATTGACACGCCTCTTTGCAATTCTTTTTTTATTGATAAGGTTTGCGGCACTTACATTTTCAGAAACGGAATTTCTGCCGTATGAACCGCAGCCAAGAGTAAGAGATGGTGTCATAAGATTGTATATATCGCCGATACTTCCGAAAGATGCCGGAGAATTGACGATAATTCTTGAAGCCTTCATGATTTTGCCGTATTCAGCGATTACGGAATCGTTATGCGAATGGATTACCGCAGTATGCCCAAGACCGCCGATTTCAAGCATACGCTGGGCAGTTTCAAAGGCTTCCTCATTATTTTCAGACTTTATAACAGCAAGAACAGGGGAGAGCTTTTCAAGTGAGAGAGGGTATTCAGTACCGGAATTTTCAATTTCACAGCATATGACTTTTGTTTCATACGGCACTGAAAAACCAGCCATTTCAGCTATTTCACGGGGATATTTTCCGACTACCGCAGGATTTACAGATAATTTTTCCTTGTTTATGACAGTATTTTCAATTGCAGATGTTTCATCAGGTGATGTAAAATAACAGCCCTGATTTTTCATTCTCTGAACAACTTCATCATATATATCCTTATCAATTATAACCGCCTGTTCAGAAGCACATATCATGCCGTTGTCAAATGATTTTGAAAGAATAAGGTCATTTACAGCCTGTTTTATATCAGCAGTTTTTTCAATAAAACAGGGAGCATTTCCGGGGCCTACCCCAAGAGCCGGTTTTCCGGCTGAATATGCGGAACGAACCATTGCAGGGCCGCCTGTAGCTAAAATCATTGCAACATCAGGGTGATTCATAAGCATTGAAGTAGCTTCAACTGACGGATATTCTATCCACTGTATGAAATTTTCAGGAGCACCGGCTTTTATGCCAGCATCTCTCACGATAACAGCGGCTTCCTCTGAACATTGCTGTGCAGAAGGGTGAAAGCCGAAAATGATGGGATTTCTGGTTTTTGCACATATAATGCTTTTGAACATGACTGTTGAAGTAGGATTTGTTGTAGGAGTGACTCCGGCAACAATTCCCACAGGTTCAGCAATCACAGTATATCCTTCATCTTCGTTATCCTCAATAATTCCGGCAGTTTTCTGATTTTTGACATCATGATATATATATTCAGTTGAAAAGATATTTTTAGTTACCTTATCTTCAAAAATTCCTCTGCCAGTTTCATTGACGGCTGAACGGGCAAGTGTCATCTGGGCTTTAAGTCCTGCCATAGCCATAGCCCTGACGATTCTGTCAACATCTTCCTGAGAAAGCTTCATAAATTCATCAAGAGCTTTTTTAGCGTCTGAAACGAGTTTTTTTATCATTTCAGCATTATCCGGTTTTATTTTTTCAGACATGACGACCTCCATATACATAAATATTTTTTTATATGTATATAGTGTCCTGCATAATGAAATATATGTATCAGATACTGCTGTTTTCTGAATTTTCTGATTTCTTGAGATTATTTATTCCATATGAAAGAATCATAAGACTGTCAGCGAGATGAACATTTTCAACAACAATATTTTTACTGCTGTCGGTTCTTATATCATAATGTGAAAAGTTCCAGAATGCACGTATTCCGAGATTTAAAAGAGTTTCACAGATTTCTTTCGCAGCTGATTTAGGAATACATAAAACGGCTACTTCAGGTTTGTTTTCAAGGCAGAATTTTTCAAGACATTTTATATCCTGAACGTTTATTCCGCCGATTGACTGACCGAAAAGTTCCGGACGCTTGTCAAATATACCGATAAGACAGCAGCCTTTTTTTTCAAATTCAATATGTGAGGCAATAGCTTTTCCAAGGTTGCCCGCACCTATCAGAATAGCTTTTTCAAGATTGTCGATACCGAGAATTTTAGCAATTTCAAGATAAAGCTGACTTACATTATATCCATATCCCTGCTGACCAAAGCCTCCGAAGCAGTTGAGGTCCTGACGTATCTGTGAAGCGGTAAGCCCCATTCTTTCGGAAAGCTCCTTTGATGAGATTCTTGTAATATTCTGATTTTTAAGTTCTTCAAGAAAACGGTAATATCTTGGAAGTCTTTTTATGACGGAAGATGAAACCTGATTTTTAGACAATTTCGACACTCCTTAATTTATATATAAAACAAGGAGCAGAATGCCCCTTGTTTTATTTGACAGTTATTTTTTTATTAACGCAAATTCGATGGTTATTATTTGTAATTCGTTCATCTGAAATTCAGATTAAATAATATGCCGATTCGTTTTGTAGGGGCGACCA
>DJFA01000060.1:9935-33842 GCA_002431975.1 Ruminococcus sp. UBA5884 | reverse complement strand
TTGAATTTTGAGAGGTCAGTTGAAAATACCTCATTGCCTGAAGCATCAATTTTTACAAGAGTAAATTTTTCAGTTCCCTCCTGTACATCATCAATAGCAGAATCGTCATCAGCGGCAGAGCTGTCATCTGAACTGCTGGTATCATCGGCTGCTGAACTGTCTTCTGCGGCAGAACTGTCATCAGTTGGTTCAGCGGCTTCATCTTTAGGAATTACATCAGCTGTGCTGTCATCAATATACACATATTCATAAAGAACATAGTATATGTTTCCGTCATTGTCTGCTGTAAATGCCTGTACGCTGGAATTATCATTTGTGCTTACAGGGACTGTTTCAGTGAGATTTCCTGATGAATCAAATACAAATATATTTGTTTCAGTAGTAGCTGCTGAATATTTTGAACCACATACATATATTTTATCTTTGGTTGAACATATCTGACCGCCGATATCAAAACCTTCCGGCACTGCAAGCATTGCAGCTTCATGATATATGCAGTCCTTTGAGAGTTCGGTTGAAATAGGTGAACCGCTGTCAGATGATGATTTTGAATTGTCAGCAGATGAACTTCCATTGTCATCTTTTTTGGAGTTGCAGCCTGTAAGCATAAGTGTTGCCGCAAGAGCTATGCATACTGCCTCTGAGAGTTGTTTTCTGAAATTATTGTTTTTCATTTAATCTCCTTCTTT
The DNA here is from genome assembly GCA_002431975.1 of Ruminococcus sp. UBA5884. Taxonomy (GTDB): domain Bacteria; phylum Bacillota; class Clostridia; order Oscillospirales; family Ruminococcaceae; genus UBA5884. The sequence continues at coordinate 33,153 of DJFA01000060.1, read as the reverse complement.
CCGGATATTTTTTGTAATAGACTTTCTGTCTTTTTATATCAATAAGTTTGTCTGCAAAATTTTTAAAATCCCTGATGGTCGGAAAATATTTTATCCACAGAATTACAATGATTACAAGTACATATATTACAGGAACAGCAATAAGCGGTATTCTGAAAAAAAGTATCAGGGCAAGCTTATCTTCAACAACTCTTGCTGAATTTTCCCAGTATGGATATGTAATATCATTTGTAATTACTGAACGTGTGCCGTATGATTTCATTACGCCAAGCATTGAACGAAGTGAAAATCTTGATGAATTTTCAATGACTGATATTTTATCAGTCTGACCTTCAAACTGTTCCTGAATTATCTTGTATCCGAATTTTGAAACAGGACTCGGCATTATTATTTCATAGCAGGTAATCGGCAGGGAAGCAGTTGTCTGTATATCAGCTGATAATGATGATGACGCATATATTTTTTCATATGCGGAATAAGGCAGATATATGCGGCAGTCTGAACCGTATGTAAGTTCTGATACCTTGTCATCATCAATGCCTACAGTTCCGGCAATCTTAAAAGTCATTCCGTTTATATAAATCTCCATTCCCTCGGTATCTGTTGAGCCGAAAAGCTTCCATGAAAGATTTTCATCTATAACAACTCTGTCGCTGTTGATATCATCTTCTGAAAAGCAGTATCCTGATTTGTATTTGAAATCATGGAAATAAAAGAAATCTCCTCCGCAGAAATCAGCCTTTGCCTTTACTGGTATTTTGCAGCTTTCAGATGATACATCAATAAATGTTTCGGCACTGTATGCGTCAATCCAGAGTCTTGAATCAGGATTATTCTCATCTTTTGATATTGAAGCCTGTTCAAGAGCTGAATCAACGGCACTCCTTAACTGATATACTGAATCGGTGCTGAAATTATAATTTTCGGATATAAAGCATGAAGTCTGAGAATACTGTTTGCTGTCGGGCGACCATTTTCTTGCTGAATACTGGTCAGGAAGTGAGGCGGCGATAGCGTCATAAATCACTGTAAGCACAAGATATGCGGCAAGCATTGCAATACTTATAACCGAAGGTATCAGCCATCTTTTTTTTATTTTAATCTTTTTCATAGCCATAATCTCTATTCTTCCGCAAGTCTTACCTGCATACCTGATTCAATCGGAGTATCCGAAGCAGTTATTACAAATTCATTTCCGCTGATACTTCCTGAAACGGCGGCAGATGTATCATCAGAGGCAAGAACTTCAACGTTTACCTTATATGCCTTGTATCTGTTGCCGAGAGGAGAACTTTTAGCCTGAACGATAAGAATGAATTTTCCGTCCTTGTCTTCTTTTACAGCACTTTTCGGCACTACCATATCATATTTTGCACTTTTTCCGCCGGCTGATATATTGAGTGACTGATTGGCTGAGATATCTCCTGTAACTGAAAATACAAGAAGTTTCTGTTTTGAATTGTCAGGGTCAGGCTTTATTGACTGGAGAACAGCAGAGGCATTTCCGTCATAGAGATTTGTTATTTCAGCCTCCTGACCGATTTTTACTTTCTTGCTGAGTTCATTTGATACGCTGAATGATACTGAATAGCCCTTATCAGTTACCTGAATAACAGCCATAGGCGTATCAGCAGAGGTTTTTTCACCTGCAACGCAGTTTATCTGAGTTACAACTCCGTCAACTTTTGAAAGTATATCTGTTTCAGATGATTGTTTTTTTAATTTTTCAACAGTTTCCTCCTGTTTTTTGATTTTTTCAGCCTGAGCTTCAATATCAAGGTCAGCTAAAGCATTTGCAAGCTTATCATCTTTCTGAGTCTTTGCAAATGCAACAAGCAGTTCATTCAATGCTCGCTGAGCGGATTTTACATTTTCATTTGCCTCGTCCCAGGTCATTACGGCTGTACTGCTGTTCTGAGCGTTTTCAAGTTCAGCCTGAGCTGCTTCAAGCTTTGAATTTCTGTCTGATATATCATCAGCAACTGAAATAAGCTGTGAACTGATACTGCTTTTTATTTCAGAAGCTTTGTTTCTGAGGTCTGATTTGGCTTTGCTGAGATTTGTTTCAGCGTCAGAAACAGCATTTTTAGCGTCAGCAAGTTTTGATTCTCTGTCAACAGCGGCATTAAGCTGATTTTCAAGATTTTTAAGGTCTTCTTCAGCATATTTAAGGCTGTATTCCTTATCTGTTATAAGTCTTTCAGTTTCAGTATCTGAATCACCTTTTGATGATAAATCTTCTTTAAGACGTTCAATTTCAAGTTTTAAGAGTTCAATTTCTCTCTGTTTTGCGGTATATGATGTCTGGAGTTCAGCAGAACCTGTATCATTTTCAGACGGTTCATAGCGGAGCTGATTGTTTTTAGCGTTTTCAAGAGCATCTGATGCAGATGTAACAGCGAGATTTGCAGAAATAAGGTCATTATATGATGAAAGATATGCAGATGAATATTCCTCTGAATCTATTGCAGTAACTGCTCCCTGTAAATTCTCCTGATTTGATGTGAGAGTTTTTATTTCATTCTGGAGAGATGTTATTCTGTTTTTTATATCATCAATTCCGGAATTTCCTGATGAAGACAATGAATCTCTCTGCTGTATTGCTTTCTGGAGGTCTTCACGGGCATTCTGTATTGAGAGATTATCTGATGTATAATCCGGAAGAACATCATTAAGCAAAGCTTTCTGATATTCAAGCTCCATAGTATCAAGGCTGTCCTGAGCCGTTTTAAGTTCCTCGCTTTCAGTATCCTCAAGTGTGAAAAGCGACTGACCGGCTTTTACTGTGCTGCCGCTTTTAATGTTTACGCTTTTTATGGTTCGTGTTTCAGAAATATTGACTTCATATGTATTATTTGCTTCAGCTATTCCTGTTCCACGGATTTTTTCATTTATAGTTCCTGAAGATACATACTGTGCATTTACTTCCGGAAGTGAAAAATTCATTATTGTATTTGAGAAAAATGTAAGCACAAGCATTACAGCCAAAAATACAATAGCTATATTTTTTATTATATCTTTTTTTGAAAATTTTCTTTTTTCACTCATTTTGTTCTGCTCCTCATTTTTAATATTTATCCCTTTACGCCGCCGGCATATGTAATGCCTTCGACAAGATAATCTTCTCCGTAAAGAAACATAAGTATTGTAGGAATCATATATATTACAGCAACAGCAAATGCTATTCCTATTTCACCGGTATTTATTTCAGAAAGAAATACTGAAAGAGGATATTTTTCACTGTCATCAAGCATTATTATCGGCTGTTCTACCATATTCCAGTAATCTATAAATACAAGCATTCCGACAGATATAAGGGCATTTTTACAGAGCGGCATACATATCTGCGTGAATATCTGCCATTCTCCTGCACCGTCAAGCCTTGCCGCCTCAATAAGGGATACAGGTATTCTTCTCATTATCTTTGTAAGCAGAAATACGCTGAACGGCGAAAATATTCCCGGCAGTATGATTGAAAGCCTTGTTCCTAAAATCCCGAGCTTATCGGCTACCAGATAATTCGGTACAAGCATTACCTGATACGGCATAAGCATTATTGCTATGTAAAGAAAGAAGACTATTTCCTTTATCCGTCCTCTGAATCTGAAAAAGCTGTATGAGGCTATTGATGCAACAGCAAGCTGGAATATTACTATCGGTACTGTTAAGATTACTGAATTCCAGAATTTCAGCAGATATTCAGGACTTTTGAAAAGTGATGTTACATACTGGCTGAATGTCACCTTGTCAGGTATAAGCTTTAAATTTACTTTTTGGGCTATAAATTTTTTTCCTCCGCTGCCGTTCTGACTGTCAGAGGAATCAGATGATGCATTCTGAAATATCATTCCATAGTTTGAGGTTATCTCCGTTGATGACATGAATGAATTTGCAATTGTAAGTACTGTCGGAAATAAAAACAGAAGTGCTGAAAATAATGCATATATCGTGAGAAATACTGTAAGAACCTTTTTTTTCACCCTTCAACATCCTTTCCGAATATGCTTTCAATTATAAAAAGTACAGCCATTATAAATGATGTCACAAGAGCTGTTATTATTGCCGCTGAACAGAGTTTCTGATAATCAAGCGTTGCAGAGCTGAACGTGTTGTTCATGAAATGCTGTATCATATAAAGACTGCTGTACGGATAATTTCCTGCAAGCAGATATACTTCACGGAATACCTTGAATGAATTTATAAGTGAAAGTATTGTTACAAAAAGTATTGTCGGAGAAATATATCTCAGTTTTATATGTATGAATTTATAAAATTCAGAAGCTCCTTCAAGCGTTGCTACTTCAACTATATCTTTTGGAATATTACTGAATGCAGAGAGGAAAAGTATCATATTGTATCCGAGATTTTTCCATAAGAACAGCAGTATTACAACATATATCCCATATTTTGATTTAAGCCAGTCAGTTTTGTCAAGTCCTAATTTCATTATAAGCTCATTCAGTGAGCCGTTATAGCTGAAAACTACCTGCCATATAAGCACGACTGATGCTGTAGGTACCATAAGCGGACAGAGAAATGCAGTTCTTACAAAGCTCCGGCAGGGGATTGCTCTTTCAAGCAGCATTGCCATAAGCATTGCAAATATTACCGACAGCGGTACGGCGATAAATGAAAATTTCATTGTATTGCCGAATGCAAGCCTGAATGCCCCGTTATTCAAAACATTCCGTATATTGTCAAGTCCTACAAACTCATGATTGGTCGGGTTGTCGATAAGTGCATAGTATATTACCACAAAAAACGGTATTACGAAAAATATCAGCACGCCGACAAGACTTGGAGTCAGAAAAAGTGAATTTCTGAATTTTTCAATAATTTTATTTTTCATGTCAAAGTCTTCTTTCTTATGTAATCTCTTTTTATATATACATTTTACAGCACATATAAGTTCATTTTTTTAATAAAAACATTTTTAACGCCAATTCGAGGATAAAATTTTATGATTGAAAACAAGGAATTTTTCGTTTATTCTGTAGTTCGCCCGTTGAGGTATGCTGTAACTCTGGCGGGCGAACACAGTTCGCCCCTACAAATAATAACCATCGAATTTGCGTTTTTTAATGTTATAAGTGTACTATATAATGTATTACAGCTGTATTATAAACCATATAATAATACTTTGTCAATATAATTATATTTTTTTAATAAGTTTGTAATAATTTCTGACGTTCTCATTGACAAAAACTGTACAGTAATATATAATAATTATTGATATCAGGCTTTTGCCTGTACATAATATGAAAAAATTTTGGAGGATTTTTATTTATGGCAGAAATTATAAGCGGTAAAATCGTTTCAGCTAAAGTAAAGGAAGATGTCCGCAAAGAAGCTGAAATACTTGCGGAAAAAGGTATTAAAATCGGTCTTGCAGTAGTTATTGTCGGAAATAATCCGGCTTCAAGAGTTTATGTAAATTCAAAGAAAAAAGCCTGTGAGGAAGTCGGTTTCAGCTCATATGAATATGCTCTCCCTGAAGAAACTACTCAGCAGGAACTCCTTGACCTTGTTGATGTGCTTAATAATGACGAAAAGGTAAACGGTATACTTGTACAGCTTCCGCTCCCTTCACATATTGATGAAAATGCAGTTATAAATGCTATTTCACCTGATAAGGACGTTGATGCTTTCCATCCTTTCAATGTCGGAAAAATAATGATTGGTGATTTCGCATTCCTGCCTTGCACTCCTGCCGGAGTTATGGAGCTTATCGACAGCACCGGCGTTGATGTATGCGGAAAATCATGCGTTGTTATCGGCAGAAGCAATATTGTCGGAAAACCTATGGCTATGCTGCTCCTCCACAGAAGCGGAACTGTTACTATATGTCATTCAAAAACAAAAAATCTCGCTGAAATATGCAGAAATGCTGACATACTCGTTGCAGCTGTCGGAAAAGCAAACTTTGTTACAGGCGATATGATTAAAGAAGGTGCGGTTGTAATTGATGTAGGCATGAACAGACTCGAAAACGGCAAACTCTGCGGAGATGTGAATTTTGAAGAGGCTGAAAAGAAAGCTGCATTTATTACTCCTGTTCCGGGCGGAGTAGGCCCTATGACTATTGCTATGCTTATGAAAAATACTCTTACAGCCGCAAAAGCTAAAAATGGATTGCTTTAATGGCAAACTGCTGAATTTATAGTATAATAAAAACAGCCCAGACTTTCATAAAAATCTGAGCTGTTTTTTCTATTTCTTTTTCTTTTCACTGCTTTCTGCAAGCAGCTGTTTTGATTCCTCTGTATCCTTATAGAATACATATTCACCATTCATTCTCTTTACCTTGCTTCCTGCAATAATAAGTATTATTACAGATGCTATGAAACATATGAGTGCAAGTGCCTGAGATACTCTTATATTTCCTATCATAAGGCTGTCTGTACGCAGTCCCTCTATAAAAAATCTTTCAAGTCCGTACCAGCCGAGATACATCAAAAACATCTGTCCGTCATATTTCCTGTGCTTTGAAATCAGATACAGCACTGCAAACCCTAAAAGACAAAAGAATGATTCATATAAAAAACATGGATGAACCGGATAATCAGGCGATAATGACGGGTTATTCATAAGAGATATTCTCTCCTGTATTTTACCGCTTGACATTCCGAAAACTGAATCAGTATTATATCCGAATGCTTCATGATTGGTAAAATTCCCCCATCTGCCTATGCCCTGTCCGATTAAAAAACTCATTCCTGCAATATCAAGCAGAGGAAGAATTTTTACCTTTCGTATCTTTGCAATTATACAGCCGACAAGTACCGAACCGATAACTCCGCCGTATATTGCAAGTCCTCCGTTTCTTATATTGATGATTTCTTTTATATCTCCCGCATAATTATCCCATTCCATTACTACATAATAGGCTCTTGCTCCGATAATTCCGCCGATAATTCCGCCGATTACAGCATCAACGGCTCTGTCGCTGTCAATGCCGTACTTTTTCATCTGGGAAAATCCGAAAATCATAGCAAGTATCAGTCCGAATGTTATAATTATTCCATACCACTGAATATTGAAGTTTCCGATTGAAAATGCTTCACTTTTTACATTGATATCTATTCCGAGCTTCGGAAACACTATTTCATAATAATCAAGTGTGCCGACTTCAGTCATTTCGTATATCCCTCCGTCAGCTTTCAACTACTGATATGGCAATTTTGCTTGTATCAAAACGTTCACAAAGACATCTCTGGACATCTTCATATGTCATTTCAGATATTATCTTGAATGTATCAAATACATCAACTCCTGCAAGACGTGAATTTATCATCGAGCTTGCAACAGCCTGAACATTATTGAATTCACGCACGGCTGAACCATATGTTGCTTTTCTGAGAGTTTCAAAATATTCTCTGTTAAGACCATTGACTTTTGCGTTTTCTATTTCCTTTATGATTTCGTCCATAACCTCATAAGGTTTCTGGGATTCTCCTCCGAATATCATTGCAAAAAATCCGTCACCATTGAATACTTCAGTTGAAAAGTTTGAATTTATAAGACCTTCCTCTGTCATGCGTTTATAAAGAGGGGAAGACGTATCAGCAAGTATATTCATTACCATATTTGCCTCCATTTCAGCTTTCAATGAGGCATATCCGGTTTCAGGTGCTGCTTTTATACCAATATTGAAAAGAGGTATTCCTACAGGCAGATGCTGCACGCATTCCTTTTTTACAATGTCAGCCGGTTCATTTTCAAAAACTGTTTCAAGTGAATGATTTTCGCATGGTTTAAGAAGTCTGTCAGCTATTTCAAGTATCTCATCAGCTTTTACATTTCCTGCAACTGCAAGAACCATATTGTGCAGATTATAAAATGTATAGTAGCATTTATAGAGAAGTTCAGCATCTATCTGGGCTATGCTTTCAATAGTTCCTGCGATATCTATCTTTACAGGGTGATTATGATAGAGAAGTCCGAGAAGATTGAAAAATACTTTCCATGACGGATTATCCTGATACATTCTGATTTCCTGACCGATTATTCCCTGTTCCTTGTCAACGCTCTCCTTTGTAAAATATGGTGACTGAACAAATGAAAGCAGTATTTCAAGTGATTCTTTATAATTATCTGAACAGCTGAAAAGATAACAGGTTTTGTCAAATGATGTATATGCATTTGCGGAAGCTCCTGTTTTCGCATAAAGGTCAAAAACATCACAGTCTTCATTTTCAAAAAGCTTATGTTCAAGAAAATGAGCGATACCTTCCGGTACTACTGTATAATCCTTGTCATTGTCTGTTTTGAAGCGTGTATTTATAGAACCGTATTTTGTTCCGAAAAGTGCTTCAACGGTGCTGAATCCTTCCATTTCGCATATCAGTATATCAAGTCCGCTGCTGTGCTTTACATAGATATAGCTGTCACCGGTTTTTTCATTTCTGATGATTTTCTTTTCCATACGGTTCATTCCTCCTCATTGCCTGTCATAACATAAACAGTATCAGGTACAAATGATTTTGCACATTCGATAACCTGTTCCTTTGAAACAAGCTTTATCTGTTTTATTTCTTCATCAGGGTCAATAATTTTTCCTCTGCACATAGTTCTGAAATACCAGCTTATATATGAAGCAGGAGTATCTCCGATTCCTTTTATTGAATTTACAAGGCTGAGAACGGCATTTTCCATTTCCTCATCACTTATATTTCCTGATTTTATCTGTTCAAACTGTTCATTTATAGCTTTTTCTGCTTTTTCGATATTTTCATTTTCAATGCCGCTGTCAATTATAAGAGTATTTTTACTGCCTGCAAATGAACTTGCACAGTAATAGCAAAGACTCATTTTTTCACGCACATTTGCAAAAAGCTTTGATACAGGAGAACCTCCGAGAATTGTATTCATAACTATTACCGGATATATATCCTCATAATCAGTCTTATATGCCATAACAAGCTTGCTCTGGTTTACATCAAATCTTTCAGTAACCTTTTCAGCTTCGGGTTTCATAGGACTTGCAGCCTTTATCTGTATTTTTTTACAGTTTCTTTTCTTTCCTGCAAATGCTTTTCTGAAACGTTCCTTTATTTCAGGCTTTTCCTCTGCTCCTACATAGTATATCTCTATTGCAGCAGTTTCAAGCAGACCAAGATATCTCTGATATACAGATTCAGCAGTGAGTTTTTCAGCATTTTCCCTTGTGCCGTATGATGAATATGATGCAGGTTCGTCCCTGAATATAGTTTTTTGTGCTCTGAGTATTGCATAGCTGCGTTTATTATTTATTTCAGTATCGATTGAATCAAGTACATCCTGTTTTCTGTACTGAAATTCCTTTCTGTCAAATCCGCCGTCTGAAATATTCGGTTCAAATATACAGCATTCAATGATATCAAGCATTTCATTTAAAATATCTTCATTGTCAAATGTATATTCATTATTTATAACGCTTGCTCCGAATGTAAGAACCTGAAAATCTCCGGCTTTTTCAACATCAGCAAAAATAGCTCCGCCGTAAAGTTCATTGATTCTGGCTGAAAGTTCAGTCTGTGAAGGATATCTGCTGTTTGAAGCGGCAACAGTTCCGACTGCAAGAGCATTTGCAGCAGCAGTTTCTTCACTGAGTTCAGTTATGAACTTTATTCGTATGGTATTTGTTTTGAATTTTGAATCAGCTATGGAAGTAAAACTTACTCCTTTGCCGATTTCATCTCTTGAATATAAAATAGACATATAAAATTATACCTCCTACAAATATAATTTATTATACCATACTATTTTAAAAATAGCTATAGCAATGAAAAATTTTCATAAAAATAATGCCAATTCGATTTCGATATAAAAACAAATGGTGTGATATCAATGATACCACACCATTTTTATTTTTAATGAAGATTAATCGTAATCTACTACGTCTACCCACTTCATAAGGAATTCTTTTTCTTCAGGCTTGCCCTTTACAGACTGTGAAGCTGCTACGATAGGAAGCCACTGTTCAACATACTGCTTTGCAGTGTCGCTCTTTTCACAGAAAAGCTTGAGATATTTTTCTGCGATTTCGTCCTGACCTGCAAGACGGAAAAGGAGGTATGTTCTTGCTGCATCAGCACTTGCATTGCCCTGTGTTGCGTGTGACCAGTCAATGATATTTGCTGTGCCGTCAGATGAGATGATTATATTGCTTGGATTGAAATCACCATGGCATACTTTATTATGCTTAGGCATGCTTTCAAGACGTGTATGAAGTTCATATCTTGTAGTAGCATCAAGACTTGATTCGCTTATCTTGCGGTTCATCTTATCTTTGAGCTTGTTGAGAAGCGGAGATTTCTTACTCTGTACTTCAAGCTGGAGATTAACGAAAAGTTCAAGATATTCATCAATCTTGTCAGGGTTTTCCTTCATAAGCTGTGCAAGAGTCTTGCCTTCAGCAAATTCTGAAATAATTGCCCATTTGCCGTCGATTTTCTTTACTTCGATAATCTTAGGAATTTTAAGACCTGTTTCTTCAACTCTTGCCTGATTGAGAGCTTCGTTGAGAATATCAGATTTTGAGAAGTGTTCATCAAAAACCTTGATTACAGTATCTCCGTCCTTGTAAATAGTTTTGGAAGGTCTTTCTGCAATAACTTTTTCAAAATTCATAAAAATTCATCCTCCTTTACTTATTCTCGCCGTAGAATACAGTGAGATACATTTCTTTGAGTTCCTTCATAAGCGGATAACGTGGGTTAGCACCTGTGCACTGGTCATCGAATGCCTGTTCAACCATTGCATCGAGTTCGTTAAGGAATTTTTCTTCAGTAGAGCAGCCTGTTCTTTCAAACCATTCCTTGATAGTCTTAGGAATACCTACAGCAGCCTTGAGTTCATCAATCTTAACGAGGAATTTATCGAATACTTCCTGGTCGTCCTTGCCTGTTACGCCTACAAATCTTGCACATTCTGCATATCTTTCAAGAACATGAGGATACTGATACTGTGAGAATGTACCCATCTTTCTTGGAGCAGTTGCAACGTTGAACTTCATTACTTCGTTGATGAGGAGAGCGTTTGCAACACCGTGAGGAATGTGGTGGAATGCACCGAGCTTATGAGCCATTGAGTGGCATACACCGAGGAATGCATTTGCAAATGCCATACCAGCCATTGTTGAAGCATCAGCCATTTTTTCTCTTGCGATGATATCTGTCTGACCATTGTTGTATGCTGACGGCAGATATGTGAATATATTCTTGAGAGCCTTGAGTGCAAGACCATCTGTATAATCAGTAGCCATTACTGAAGCATATGCTTCAAGAGCATGAGTCATAGCGTCGATACCTGATGCTGATGTAAGTCCCTTAGGTGCTGACATCATAAGGTCTGTATCAATGATTGCCATATTAGGAAGGAGCTGATAGTCAGCCAGAGGATATTTGATACCTGTTTCCTGGTCTGTGATAACTGCGAAAGGAGTAACTTCAGAACCTGTACCTGAAGATGTAGGAACTGCAATGAAGTATGCCTTTTCACCCATCTTAGGGAATGTGTATACACGTTTTCTGATATCGATGAAACGCATAGCCATATCCATGAAGTCAGCTTCCGGATGTTCATACATTACCCACATAATCTTGCCGGCATCCATTGCTGAACCGCCGCCGAGAGCGATAATGCAGTCAGGTTCAAATGCTCTGATAGCCTTTACGCCTTCTTCTGCACAGGCAAGAGTCGGGTCAGGAGCTACATCTGAGAATACTGAGTAAGCAATACCCATTTCATCAAGTTTATCTGTAATGCACTTTGTCATGCCGCTCTTATAGAGGAATGAGTCTGTAACGATAAATGCCTTTTTCTTGTTCATTACATTTTTAAGTTCGTCAAGTGCTACCGGCAGACAGCCCTTCTTAAAGTAAACCTTCTGAGGTGTTCTGAACCACAGCATATTCTCTCTCCTCTCAGCAACTGTTTTGATATTTAAAAGATGTTTAACTCCTACGTTTTCAGAAATGGAGTTTCCGCCCCATGAACCGCAGCCAAGTGTGAGTGAAGGAGCAAGCTTGAAGTTGTAAAGGTCACCGATACCGCCGAGTGATGAAGGAGTATTGATGATAAGACGGCATGTCTTCATTCTTGCAGCAAACTTGTTGAGCTTTTCTCTTTCATTTACATTGTCTATCCAGAGAACTGATGTATGGCCAAGACCGCCATTGTTTACAAGGAGTTCTTCTGCTATATCAAGAGCATTGTCAAAGTTTTCTGACTTGTACATACCAAGGATTGTAGTAAGCTTTTCATGACCAAATGCTTCTTCAACGCCTGTGCTTGTAGCTTCACCGATAAGAACCTTTGTATCTTCCGGAACTTCAAAGCCAGCCATCTTTGCGATTGTTACAGGACGCTGACCAACTATCTTTGCATTGAGTGCACCGTTGATAAGCATTGTCTTTCTGATTTTATCCTTTTCTTCATCGTTGAGGAAATAGCAGCCTCTCTTGATGAATTCATCCTTTACAGCGTCATATATTGTCTTGTCAGCGATAACAGTCTGTTCTGTAGCACAAATCATACCGTTATCGAAAGTTTTTGAATGAATGATTGAGTTTACAGCGTTTATTATATCAGCTGATGAATCAATGATAGCTGAAGCATTTCCGGCACCTACACCGAGAGCAGGTGTACCTGATGAATATGCTGATTTAACCATTCCAGGACCGCCTGTAGCGAGGATTATGTCTGCATCTCTCATGATTGTGTTTGTAAGTTCGAGTGAAGGAACATCAATCCAGCCGATAATGCCTTCAGGAGCACCGGCTGCAACAGCAGCATCAAGAACAATCTTTGCAGCAGCTATTGTTGATTTTTTAGCTCTTGGATGAGGAGAAATTATGATACCGTTTCTTGTCTTGAGTGAGATAAGGGTTTTGAAAATAGCAGTTGAAGTAGGGTTTGTTGTAGGAATTACAGCAGCAATAAGACCGATTGGTTCAGCAATCTTTGTGATTCCGAATGACTTGTCTTCTTCGATTACTCCGCAGGTTTTTGTATGCTTGTAAGCATTGTAGATATATTCGGCAGCATAGTTATTCTTGATAACCTTGTCTTCTACGATACCCATACCTGTTTCTTCGACAGCCATTTTAGCAAGCGGGATTCTCTGCTTGTTTGCAGCGATTGCAGCAGCCTGGAATATCTTATCAACCTGTTCCTGAGTAAATTCTGCAAACTTTGCCTGAGCAGCTTTTACTTCAGCGATTTTCTTTTCAAGCGTCTCAACACTGTCAACGAGATTGCTTGCTTTTTCCATCACCATTTCTTCTTTCATAAATTCTTCTCCTATTCTTGATAATAATTTATTGTTCCGTTCCGCCCGCAGAAAATCAGCGGGACTGTTTATCACAGTGCATAAACTGCCGGCTGAACCGGATATAAGCTTTTATCAGTTGTGTTTTATCGATAACTTTTTATCGACAATATGATTGTAGCATATTGTTATTATTTTGTCAATGGTTTTTTATCAATATTTTTAAATTAAAATCATTTCGTGTATAAACAATAAAAAAAAATACATATGTTCAGATAATTTGTGCATGAGTGACTTTATATGTTGAAATACATACTTTATTATGATATAATTTCAGTACAACACAAATTAGACGGATTGTTTCTGTAGGGGCGAACTGTGTTCGCCCGCCGGAATTATAAAATATAAATTTGATATTTGTTTTCGATATGAAAAATCATTGGTCAATTGATAAAATTATTGATAAACCATAACGGGCGACCAATGGTCGCCCCTACAAATAACATTCATCGAACTGGCATTAAATAATATTGAAAAAGGATTATAAAAATGAGTGATAACTATAAATTCTTCTCGCACAGGGAATGCGAATATTTTCCCTGTCATAAAACTGATAATGAAGATGATTTCAATTGTCTTTTCTGCTATTGTCCGCTTTACTTTTCAGGCTCTGAATGCGGAGGAAATTTCACGTTTACCGAAAAAGGCATAAAGAACTGTACAGACTGCATGATACCTCACAAAAGAAAAAATTATGACTATATAATTAAAAAACTTAAAAATTCAGATAAGCATAAATAACAAATTGTATGTTTATTTCAACAAATTCATGTTTTATTATGCAGATTTATGAGTATAATATTTATTAAAGCAATCCCTGATAACAGATGAAAAGAGGTATACTCATGATTTGCTGTAATGAAAATGAAAAAATATTTTACCTTTCAAATGACAGAATATGCTATATAATCTCAATTATGAAAAATAATCAGCCCGGTCAGGTGTATTTCGGAAAAAATATCAGAAATTCATCATTTTCTCATCTTGATGAAAATATGCACCGTCCTATGTCTGCCTGCCTTTATGAAGACGATATCTATTTTTCTCTTGAACATCAGAAACAGGAATACCCTTCATATGGTCATACTGATTTCAGAGTCCCTGCATTTGAGATAAAACAGGAAAACGGCAGCAGAATTACTGATTTTAAATATGTTTCCCATAAGATTTCAGCCGGAAAGCCAAAGCTTGAAGGACTTCCTGCAACATATGCGGAAAATGACAATGAAGCTGAAACTCTTGAAATACTGCTCCATGATGACAATATAAATACTGACCTTATACTTATATATACTATATTTTCAGAACATGATGCAGTTGCACGTTCAGCAAGATTTATAAACAAAGGTTCTGAAAATCTGTTCCTTACCTCTGCAATGAGTTCATCTCTTGACCTGCCTGACAGCGATTTTGAAATGATTCAGCTTTCAGGTGCATGGGCAAGGGAAAGACATATAAAATCAAGAAAACTCCAGCAGGGTATTCAGTCAGTTTCAAGTGCAAGAGGTCATTCAAGCCATAACCATAACCCTTTTATTGCTTTAAAACGCCCTGATACAAATGAATTTTCAGGCGAAGTATATGGTTTCAGCCTTGTATACAGCGGAAATTTTATAATGCAGGCTGAAGTTGATGTATACGGAACAACAAGAATTTTATCAGGAATAAATCCTCTCGGTTTTGAATGGAATCTTAAACCATCAGAATCATTCCAGACTCCTGAAACAGTTATGGTATATTCAGATTCAGGTCTTAACGGAATGAGTCAGATATTCCACAGACTTTTCAGAACACGCCTTGCAAGAGGTAAATGGCGTGACAGTACAAGACCTGTACTCATAAACAACTGGGAAGCCACATATTTTGACTATGATGAGGAAAAACTCGTTGAAATCGCTCAGAAGGCTGCTGAATGCGGTATAGAACTCTTTGTTCTTGATGACGGCTGGTTCGGTACAAGAAACAGCGACAGGGAAGGTCTTGGCGACTGGTATGTCAATTATGACAAGCTTAAAAACGGCATAAGCGGTCTTTCTGAAAAAATCAGAAAAACAGGTCTGAAATTCGGCATATGGTTTGAACCGGAAATGGTAAACAGAAAAAGCAGCCTTTATTCACAGCATCCTGACTGGATAATCAAAACCCCTGATTATACGGCTTCATATGGAAGAAATCAGTACGTACTTGATTTTTCAAGAGCGGAAGTTGTTGAAAATATTTATAATCAGATGGCACAGATAATAAGAAATTCAGATATCAGCTATATAAAATGGGATATGAACCGTTCGGTTACAGAATGTTTTTCCGCAGCTTATCCGCCGTCACAGCAGGGAGAAATATTTCACCGCTATATACTTGGCGTATATTCTCTTTATGAAAAGCTTATATCGGAATTTCCTGATATACTCTTTGAATCATGTGCAAGCGGCGGCGGAAGATTTGATGCAGGTATGCTTTATTATGCTCCTCAGGCATGGACTTCTGATGATACTGATGCGGTTGAACGTCAGAAAATCCAGTACGGAACAAGTCTTTGCTATCCGCTCAGCTGCATGGGTTCTCATGTTTCGGCAGTTCCCAATCATCAGACAGAGAGAATTACAAGCCTTGAAACAAGAGCAAATACCGCATATTTCGGCACATTCGGCTATGAACTTGACCTCGGAAAACTTTCACAGTCAGAAATAAATGAAGTGAAATCACAGATATCATTTTTCAAACAATACAGAGAACTTATTCAGAAAGGCACATTCTACAGGCTTATAAGTCCGTTTGAATCCAATTTTACTGCATGGTCGGTTGTTTCAGATGACAGAAAAACCATACTTGCCGGAGTATACAGAGTTTTAAGCGAGGCAAACGGGCCTTACCGCAGAATAAAGCTTCATGGTCTTGATGAAAATTCAAGATACAGGGTAGAGGGCGGAAAATCTGTATACTATGCCTATGGTGACGAGCTTATGAACTATGGCATGATGACCTCTGACTATTCAGCAGGCGAAGTAAAGGACGACAGTCCGAGATGCCATGATTTTGAGTCAAGAATATTTATACTCAGGGCTGAATAATCAGATTTCGCATTCTGATTCCGGAACGATTCCGGATATATCTTTTCCTGATTCTGAATTCATCTTTTCCCTTGAATATTTTCTGAACTGTCCGGGCGGCATACCCTTAAACTGACGGAATGCTCTTGCAAAAACTGCTGTATCGCTGTATCCGCATGAAAATGCTATGCTTTCAATTGTAAGCTCTGTAAGCCGGAGCATTTCAGCTGCTTTTGTAAGCCTGAAAATTTTCAGATACTGCATTGGCGGCATACCGATATACTTCTGGAACAATGTTGAAAGATAGCTTCTGTTTATACAGATATAATCAGCGATATCATTCACCTTTACAGGTTCGCAGTAATGATTCTGAATAAATTCCACTGCTTTCTGAATATAGATATTATCAGTATATGCAGGAGTTTTTCCGGCAGAATATGATGATTCGGCTATTGCTGACAGAAAAAGATAAAGCATTCCGGTCTGACGCAGTTCATCTGATACGCTTAAATGACTGTGTTTTATCATATCAAAGACATATTTTTTCAGTCTTTCGCCATGTTCAGATGAAAATACCGGAAAATCTGAGGATATTCCCGTTTCATTCAGATATTTTCCTGCCTTTGAACCGCTGAATCCCACCCATATATAGCTCCATGGCTCTTTTTCATCTGATTCATAGAATGTCTGCACATCAGGTTCAATAAGGAATCCCTGTCCTTCTGAAAGGGAGTAATGCCTGCCGTTTACATAGTAATTTCCCTTTCCGGAAATTATAAAGTGTATTATGTAATGAGGTCTTACCGCAGGCCCGAAGCTGTGAAGCGGTTCAGTTTTTGAATATCCGCAGAAATTCAGCATAAGCTCTCCTTCATTCTTGTGGGTAAATTCAAGCATATATGCATTTTCCATAAAATATTAAGCCTCTTTTCTTTAAAAATTATTTCTGTAGGGGCGAACTGTGTTCGCCCGCTCGGTTTACAGCATGCTCCAACGGGCGACCAATGTTCGCTCCTACAGAATAAAAGAAAAATCCCATATTTTCAATTATAAAATTTGGTGTATTGTTTTTGTAGACCGCCCGAAATTCTGTAAATCCAACGGGCGAACACAGTTCGCCCCTACAGAATAAAAGAAAAATTCATTATTTTCAATTATAAAATTTTGTTGCCGAATTGACATTAAAAAAGGAGTGTTTTTCATGAATATCAATAATATAAAAAATAATATAAATTCTTCCGCATCGGACAGGCTTTTTGCCGAACTTTACGGCAGTCAGACAGCCAGACAGAAAAAACGTTACTGTGAAGCCGTTGACGAATTTAAAAAAATATTTCCAGACTATGATGATGTATCAGTATATTCAGCTCCCGGAAGAACAGAAATAGGCGGAAACCATACAGACCATCAGAACGGTCAGGTTCTTGCTGCGGCTGTAAATCTTGATATCATAGCAATTGCCGCATTCCATGATGAACCTGTAATCCGTATCAAATCAAAAGGCTTTGAAATGGATACAATCGATATATCAGACCTTTCAGTAAAGGAAGATGAAAAAGGCAAATCTTCTGCTCTTATAAGAGGAATCGTTTCACGCTTTGAACAGCTTGGCTATAAAACAGGCGGATTTGATGCATATACCACATCTGATGTTCTCAAAGGCAGCGGTCTTTCATCATCAGCAGCTTTTGAAGTCCTTATCGGAACAATTCTCAATGAACATTTTAACAGCGGCAGAATATCTCCTGTTGAAATCGCTGTTATAAGCCAGTATTCGGAAAATGAATATTTCGGCAAGAAAAGCGGTCTTATGGATCAGATGGTAAGCTCAGTCGGCGGATTTGCATATATTGATTTCAAAAATCCTCAAAATCCTGAAATCAAAAAAATTGACTGCGATTTTGACAAAACAGGCTATACTTTATGTATTTCAGATACAAAGGGCAGTCATTCAGACCTTACCGATGACTATGTTGCTATACCTTATGAAATGAAACAGATTGCTCAGTTTTTCGGCAAATCTGTTCTGCGTGAGGTTGATGAAGCCGAATTTTACAGATGTATTCCTCAAATCAGAGAAAATATTTCAGACAGAGCTGTTCTGCGTTCTGCTCATTTCTTTGCAGAAACAAAACGTGCTGAAGCTGAAGCAAAATCTCTTGAAAATAATGATTTCAATGAGTTTTTAAAACTTGTAAATCAGTCAGGAAAATCATCATATCAGCTGCTTCAGAATGCATACAGCTGCAAGAATCCTGCCGGACAGGGAATACCTCTCGGAATTATGATAAGTGAGAGAATCCTTGATTCAAAAGGTGCAGTCCGTGTTCATGGCGGAGGTTTTGCAGGCACTGTTCAGGCTTTTGTGCCAAACAGCCTTATAAATGACTACAGCAATGAAATAAACAGGATATTCGGCGAAAACAGCTGTCATATAATGCATATAAGACCATACGGCGGACTTTGCATTATTATATAATATATAATTTTTTATGTCAATTGCAGACAGGGTTGAAATATTATTTTTCAGCCCTGTCTGATATATTTTCAGCAATTTCCTTTAATACAGGTGATGCGGCTGTATTTCCGTATCCGCCGTTTTCAGCCATTACAGTTACTGCATACTGAGGAGCATATGACGGAAAATATCCGCTTGCCCATGCATGACACAATTCATTTCCATAGTCATCATATACTCCTGTCTGTGCTGTTGATGTCTTTGCTGATATCATGACTTTATCAGAATATGCATTTGATTCCGGATTTTCATTTACTGCGGCTGTCATGAATTTTTGCAGTTCTGCGGCAGTTTCAGCAGTCATTACTTCTGAATATACTGTTTCAGACCGGTTTTCAATATTGATTCCGTCATATGTTATGCCTTCAATAAGCCTTGCAGACGGCATATTTCCATTGTTTGCAACTGCACATACCATCTGGGTAACCTGCAATGGAGTTACGGAAAGTTTTCCCTGACCGAATGAAAAATTCGCTTTTTCAGCCGGAAGCTTCATATCATCGTATGACGGGAGATTTCCTGCCATTCCGTAAAGATTGTCGGCAAGTCTTGTCTCGCTGCCGAATCCGAGCCTTTTAGCTGTTTCGATAAGTCTTGAAACTGAAAGCTTTCTGCTGAGTTCTATAAAATATGTGTTGCATGAATTTGAAACAGCGGCTTTCATATCCTGATAACCATGACCGTCTTTTTCATGACAGTTGAAAATCTGTCCGTTTATATCAATGCTGCCTGTGCATTCATAGGTGAAATTGTCAGAAATACCGCTTTCCAATGCACACTGACATATCATAAGCTTGAATACTGAACCTGCATTGTATGGATAAAGAACTCTGTTTATAAGCGGTGAATCCTCATCATCAAGAGCTTTTTCAAGACTGCTGACGCTGTATGACGGACGGCTGACGCAGGCTTTTATTTCCCCTGTTTTTATATCCATTACAACTACAGCACCTTTTTCAATGTTTTCAGCAGCCTTTTCGCATATCATTTGTATATCATAATCAATTGATGTTACAACTCCGGCTTTCATATCATCAGCATATGATATTTCCTTTTTTATTCCCTCAAGAACGTTTCCGCTGCCGTCAACCTTGTATTTTACTGAATTTCTGCTGCTGAATGACCGAAGAAATGTATCATATGAAAGTTCAATACCGCATACTCCGCTTCCTCCTGACGTATATCCGATTATATGCTGTGCAGGCTGGTTTTCGCTGTATCTTGCAGGAATTTTAAATACTGTTATATTTTCAGAGCTGAAATCATCTGTATCCGTCATGCAGAGAAATGGTCTGCCGTATTTCAGTTCTGAATAGAAATCCTCCCTTGATTCCGCAAGATGAGACAGTATCTCCTTTACGGCATCTGAATCCGGATTTACTGCACATATATTCTGAATCTTTGAATTTACAAGCCTTTTCATATTGCAGTCATAGATATTTGCATTTACAGAGCCGGTTTCAACTGTATATGAACCCTGTCCTGAAGCTGTCTGTTTATACTCATTTCCCGTTATTACGGAGAAAATATGCATATAAAGCACGGATACTGCTGCCCCGAAAATCAATGTAAGCATACTCAGCCTTTTTATCATCATCTTAAAAAACATCTTCTTTCATAAAACATAAAATTCTGCTTTTATCAGTATTGCCTCAGCCTGAAATTAAATTCATATTTTTTGTTGAAATACTTGTAACTTTCAAAATTAAATGTTATAATTGATATCAGCAAAAAAGATAAATAAATTGAAAGGGGTTATTTATGAAGATTTTTTTTCAGAATATCTGGACAAAACGTGCTGTTTCGATTTTCAGCCTTGTTTATGGAATCATGCTCGGTATGCTTTCATATATGTCTGTATTTTATAATGTTCAGATAGAAAACAGTACTGCTTTTACTATATTGATATCAGTGATTTCAGTACTTTTCCTTGTAATGATGATTTATACAAGAAAACAGTTCCTTACAAGGTTTGTCAGCATACTTGCAGTGCCTCTGTTTCTGCCTGTGCTGCTTTTCTATTTCGGGGAATGGCTGCTGCTTGTGCCGCTTGCCGCAGTTATTGTAATAATGTTCTTTGTTTCCGGAGCAGGTGAGGCTACAAAAACTATTCTCGGAACACTTTCGCTTCTGCTTTATGTAGTGGGTGCTGTTGCCTATTTCCTGTTTTCAACCTTTATAGGCACTCAGACTCAGGACGTTGTAATTCAGGTTGCAGAATCTGAATCAAAATTATACAGAAGCTATGTTGTCGATACAATAGACAGCTCTACAGGCGGTACTAAAATTTATGTTGAACCTAACAATCTTGACAAGAATTTTAAATATATAAGATTTATTGCCAAAGGCTATAAAAAACTTGTCTATAACGACAGAAACCATTACAATATCTCTATGGAATGGGCTACTGTAAACAGGGAAGAACTTTCTGACATGGATATGCATATGGATATCAGTATTGACAGAATTGAATTCCTTAAACAGAACGGCGTTCTCAGCTGGAATGACCAGCAGCTTGAAACTATAAGAAAACTTCTCGGAAGTGCCTCGAATACCATAAACTATAATGAAAACTATGGTCTTGTATTCGATATGGAACTCAGTGATGCAACTGCTGATATGCTCGGCCTTAAAAGAGAAACCGTTCAGAATGTCACTCAGGAAGAACAGGTTACTGTTACAAATACCTGTTACTATGAACTCGGACTCAGCACCATGCAGCGTCAGATATTCGGTATGCCTGATGAGGGCGACTGCACTCTTGATACTGAACAGATGGACCACCTTGTAAGCGTTGCTGTTGTACTCCTCAGTAAAGACCAGCTTCAGGGCATTATTGACAGAATGAACAGCGGCGGCACTGTTACATATTACGCTGAATGTGACAAGTATCCGGAAGGTGCTATACAGTTCGACTTTGACGGCATAACTGCTGATGAGGCTGAAAGCCTTGGTCTTAAAGTTCATTCTGAAGAAACTACAAAGATGGTTGATGTTGTTACAGAGGAAGAACTCACTTATTACCCTGTTACAATTGATTCAGATGTGCTCCAGTCAATCGGCATGGCTGATTCAGGCGATGTTCTCTATATTACCGCATATGATGACAGCGGAACTATAGTTGACAACTCAAACGGCGAAAAACTCGACAGAATGGTTTATTTCAGATATGATGAGGCTGTCATGAACAGATGGTTCTCAAAGGATAAACGTGAATTCGACCTTCAGTAATATATTTTTCCGCTGCGGTCTTTACAGGCTGCGGCGGTTTTTTGTCCAATTATTTTTATAAAATGATTGACATTTCTCCTCTTTTTGATATATAATAAGGGTAAACAGGCTTTTACCTTAATCGTATCGGCTGCTGCCTTCGTCCCGGTACGGACGGAGGCTCTTTTTTTGATAAATAAAAAATTTTTTATTCAGGAGGCATTATTTCTATGATGACAAAACAGGAACAGCAGATGCTGGAACGTACCAGAAAAGTTCTCAATACTCAGCTTATCTCACATACCTACTTCAGCAATGAACAGACAAAGGAAACCGGCGTTGATATCCTTTTCGCAAGAGACTGTCCGGGCAACAGACTCCTTACCTGTACTACTCTCGGTCTTATAAACTATGATATCGGCTTCAAAAACGGTGACAAGGATATCAGAATCGAACTCGTAGGCGTTTCAATGATAAAGGGCGACCTCGAAACTGCTGACCTTATCGCAAGAATTTTAAGCACTGCCGCTTTCGGTATCATGGAAAACCATTTCCCTTGCGGTCTCGGCACAGTTTTCCCTGATATCCTTTCAGGCTATCTCCCTAATGATGATATGAAACATATCGTATTCATCAATCCTCCTCCGTTCTGGAAAGAAAAATTCGGTGCTGTACAGCTTGAGGATTTTACTCTTACATGGCTCTGCGTACAGCCTATCTCAGATGCTGAACTCGCTTTTCTCAAGGAAAAGGGTCTTAAAGCTCTGCTCGATTTGTTTGTTGAGAAAAATATCAATATGTTTGACCTTAACAGAAAATCTATTTTATAATTTGCAAGGAGATTTTTTTTAATATGAATTGGCATGGATTGAATGAACTCAGAGAGCTTTATCTCTCTTTCTTTGAAAGCAAAAATCATACAAGAATGGCAAGTGCTTCCCTTGTTCCTCAGGGCGATAACAGTCTGCTCCTCATTAACTCAGGTATGGCTCCGCTCAAGAAATTTTTCCTCGGACAGGCTGTTCCTCCGAATAAAAGAGTTACTACCTGTCAGAAATGTATCAGAACTCCTGACATTGAACGTGTAGGCAAGACTGCAAGACATGGTACATACTTTGAAATGCTCGGAAA
>DJFA01000060.1:0-9831 GCA_002431975.1 Ruminococcus sp. UBA5884 | reverse complement strand
TTAACTCAGGTTCTTGAAATTCCGGCTGACAGACTCTGGATAACTGTCTTTGAAAGCGATGATGAAGCTGAACAGATATGGATGAATGATATCGGTATCCCGAAAGAACGTATTATACGCCTCGGAAAATCCGATAACTTCTGGGAACATGGTTCAGGTCCGTGCGGTCCATGCTCTGAAATCCATTTCGACAGAGGCGAAAGTTACGGCCCTTTTGAAAGCTTTGAACAGGCAAGCGACTGCGACAGAATAATTGAAATCTGGAATCTCGTTTTCAGCCAGTTCGACAGCGACGGAAACGGCCATTATGCTGAAATGAAAAACAAGAATATTGATACAGGTATGGGTCTTGAAAGACTTGCCTGTGCTGTTCAGGGAGTTGACAACCTCTTTGAAGTCGATACTGTACAGAATATCATGAAGCATATTTGCTCAATTGCCGGCACTGAATACAAAAAAGATGAAAAAACTGATATATCCCTGCGTGTAATTACTGACCATATCAGAAGTACTGTATTTATGGTCGGTGACGGCGTTATGCCTTCAAATGAAGGCAGAGGTTACGTTCTCCGCAGACTTTTAAGACGTGCTGCACGCCATGGAAGACTTATCGGCATTGACAAGCCGTTCCTCTGCGAAGTATGCGATACAGTTATAAATGAAAATAAAAATGCTTATCCGGAACTTGAAGAGAAAAAATCTTATATAAAGAAAATTATCTCCGTTGAGGAAGAAAATTTTGCAAAGACTATTGACAAGGGCATGGAAATGCTCGGCAATCTCATTTCTGCTCTTTCAGCAGACGGCAGAACTGTTCTTTCAGGTGAGGACGCTTTTAAACTCAATGACACATATGGTTTCCCGATAGACCTTACTCTTGAAATTCTTCAGGAAAAAGGCATGAGTGTTGATATGCCGAAATTTGAAGAATGCGTAAAACATCAGAAGGAACTCGCAAGAGCTGACCATAACGCAAAGGCAGGTTCTTCATGGGCTGACAACAGTATCAGGGTAAATGCTCCGGCTTCCGTTTTCAAAGGATATACAAGCTTTGAGGAGGATAATGTTGAAGTTCAGGCAATATTCAAGGACGGTAAGGAAGTTGAAACTGCTGCTGAAGGTGATGATGCTGTAATCGTTCTTCAGAGAACTCCTTTCTATGCTGAAAGCGGCGGTCAGGTAGGCGATACAGGTTTTATTACCATCGGCGAAAGCAGAGCTTTTGTATTTGATACAAAGAAATCTGACGGCCATTTCCTCCATTTTGCTACAATTGAACAGGGAAGCATTTCAAAGGGTGACAAGGTAAATGCAAAAATAGATGCAAAGAGAAGAAAAGCTGTTATGAGAAATCATACTTCTGCTCATCTTTTGCAGGCTGCACTCCGTGAAGTCCTCGGCGACCATGTTCATCAGGCTGGTCAGCTTGTAAATGCTGAAAGATGCCGTTTTGACTTCTCTCATTTCAGTGCTATGACTGCTGAGGAAATCCAAAAAGTTGAAGATATTGTAAATGAAAAAATCCTTGATGACTATATAGTTGACACAAGGGAAATGCCTGTCGATGAGGCAAGAAAACTCGGTGCTATGGCTCTCTTCGGTGAAAAATACGGCGATGTTGTAAGAGTTGTAAAGATTGCTGTTTCTGAACAAAGCGACAGCAAAGATGCATTCTCAATTGAATTCTGCGGCGGTACTCATGTTTTCAACACATCTGAAATAGGTCTTTTCAAAATCGTTTCAGAAAGCTCTGTTGCGGCAGGCGTAAGACGTATTGAAGCCGTTACAGGTACCGGCGTTCTTGATTATGTCAATGAATATAAAAATATTGTGATGAATTCAGCTCGTGCTCTCAAACTCGCCAATCCTATGGATGTAGTTTCAAAATGTGAAGCTATGACTGCTGAAATAAAAGAACTCGAAAAACAGGTTTCAAAGCTCAATCAGCAGATTGCTGACTCAAAAACAGGCGATATGTTTAAAAATGCTGCTGATGTTGATGGCATTATGGTTGTAAGCGGTATGTTCAAGAATACAAAGCCTGATGTCCTCCGTCAGATGGGCGACAAGGCAAGAGATAAATATTCAAATATCGTTGCTGTGTTCGCCGGAGAATTTGAAGGAAAAGGTTCTGTTTGCTGCGTATGCGGAAAAGATGCTGTTGCAAGAAAAATTCTTGCCGGAAAGGTAGTTCAGAAAATTGCTGCTCTTACAGGCGGAAAAGGCGGCGGAAGACCTGACAGTGCTATGGCTGGTGCTGGCGATATCAATAAAATAGATGACGCTCTTGCACAGCTTGAAAACGTTGTAAAGGAATTTATCTCATAAGGAGGATATTTGAAATGGATTGTCTTTTCTGTAAAATAATTGCAGGCGAAATACCAAGCACAAAAGTTTATGAGGACGAATATGTATATGCTTTTAAGGACATTAATCCGATTACACCGATACACTATCTTGTAATCCCTAAACAGCATATCTCAGGAGCATCTGAAATTACTCCTGAAAATTCTGCTGCTGTGGCAAAGATATTTGAAGCAATTGCTAAAATTGCAAAGGCTGAGGGTATTGAGGACGGTTTCAGAGTCGTTACAAACTGCGGCGAAAATGCAGGTCAGACCGTTCATCACCTTCATTTCCATCTCCTTGCAGGAGTTAAAATGGGCTGGGGTGCAGACGCTGTTCAGCCTGTTGAATAATAGGAGAATAAAAAATGTCTGATACTTATAAAATAAATATTGCAGGACTTGAGAGGGAACTCCCTCTCTGCCCTGTAAATGATAAACTTGACATCGGAGCATTCGTTATGTTTTCAGATGTTGAGATAACTGTTAAATCTGCTGAGGAACTCCTTAAAAAAACAGGCGGTTTTGATATCATCATAACCGCTGAAAGCAAAGGTATTCC
Organism: Ruminococcus sp. UBA5884; assembly: GCA_002431975.1. Taxonomy (GTDB): domain Bacteria; phylum Bacillota; class Clostridia; order Oscillospirales; family Ruminococcaceae; genus UBA5884. The sequence continues at coordinate 6,924 of DJFA01000060.1, read as the reverse complement.
GCTTGCCTACGAAATGGCAAGACAAAGCGGAAAAAATTATGTTGTTGCAAGAAAATCCGTCAAGCTCTATATGAAAAACTGTGTCTGCGTAAATGTAAAATCAATTACGACAGAGGCTGTGCAGACTCTTTATCTCGGTGAGGACAAGGCTGAAATGATTAAAGGAAAAAAAGTCCTCATTGCTGATGATGTAATCAGTACAGGCGAATCACTCAGGGCAATTGAGGAACTTGTAACTGCGGCAGGCGGCATTGTCTGCGGAAAATGTGCTGTTCTTGCTGAAGGTGATGCTGCTGAAAGAAATGATATAATATATCTCCAGAAACTGCCTCTTTTCTTTAAATAAGGAGTTGAATATTAAATGAAGCGAAAAATGGTTTATATCGGACTTCCTGTTCTGCTTGGAATGATTTTCGCTTCATTTTTAAATAACAGCTCTGATTATATCGCTGTGCCGTTTATAGTGCTTGCTGCTGCTTTTCTGAAATATCCTGCAAAAATGAAGAATATTGAAGTCATGGTATGCATTGCTTCATTTGCTGCCGGATTTTCCGCATACCGCTTTGATGAACAATTTATATACAATAAAATTATATCATACAGCGGTCAGAAAGTCGTTTTTACCGGAAAAATTACCGGTATTTCAGATTATTCGGGAGATAAAGCTTCATATACGCTCAAAGGCAGGATTAATGGCGTTCAGTCCGCTTCAATGCTTTATTATGGTGACGCTTCAGACTGTCAGTACGGTGATGAGATAAAACTCGTATGCGTTCCTGAAGTTTTTGAAAATGCATATCTTTTCAATTCCGCTGATTACTATAAATCATGCGGAATATTCCTTGATGCAGGTGACGTTGAATCAGCTGAAATAATTTATCATGACGGTTTCAGACTGATAAGGGGACTATGGAACTACAGAACCAGAATCTATAATGTTATTATGTCATATTCTCCATATCAGGAGGGAAATCTTACGGCGGCAATGCTTTTCGGCTCGAAAATCGCTGATATTGATGACAATATGAGTACAGCTCTTTACAGGCTCGGTATCGGCCATGTCTTTGCAGTTTCAGGTTTTCATCTTATGGTAATGGCTTCAATGATAAATGCTGTTCTTAAAAAAATCCATTCCGGAAAATTGACGGCTTTTATTCTGATATCGGCTTCATCACTGATTTTTGTTATCTGTTCAGGATTTTCAATGTCTGCAATAAGGGCGGCAGTAATGATTGTTATTGCATACAGTGCGGCTGTATTCTGCCGTACAGGTGATGCTCTCAATTCATTATGCATTGCGGCTGCTTCAATGGCTTTGTTCAATCCTTTTATAGTAAGAAATCCTTCTTTTCTGCTTTCAGTATCCGGATTTTTCGGAATAGGTGTTTTCGCTCCGTATATGACAGACAAAATGCCTTCAAAATCACGTTTGCAGAAAATTTTTAAAAATTTTGTATCAATGCTTTGTATGTCAGTAGCTGTGATACCTGTTTCATCGCTTTTCTTCAATGAAACATCAGCTGTATCAGCTTTTGTAAATATAATCCTTATGCCTGTGGCTTCATTTATACTTGTTCTCGGCATGATTGTTTTCATAACCGGAGGTGTAAGCTTTATTGCCTGTCCTCTTTTAAAGGTTACATCATTTCTTTGCGGATTCATTGCCGATATCGCTGAATATGCTGCCGGATTTAAATTTGTAAGGATTTCATTCAGTTCTGATTTTTTCAGGATTATGCTCATTGCAGGAGTGATTTTTATATGCATATCATTTGCTGTATTTAAAAATCGCAGTTCTGTTGCTCTTTCAGTAATGATTTCACTGGCTGTCATTTCCGGAACTGCTGTTTATTATGGAAAAACTTCTGAAAATATTATGAAAATTTCTGTATTCGGAAATAATTCTGCTGATGCCGTTGCTGTTGAATACAATGGAACTGCTGATGTAATTGATATCTCAGGAAACAGAAAAAATTCACGGTATATTCAGACCTGTCTTCAGAAAAATAATATAAATACCGTTAATAACATTATTATGCTTAAAAAATCATACCGTGGCTTTGCAAACTACAATGACAGACTTAAATGGTATGATGTAAATGCTTTTTATCTTCCTGAAAATACATATGTGCTTGAAAATTCCTTTATATGCGGCTGTGTTCCTCAGTTTTACAGCGGCGGAATTTCACTCCGGTATCAGGATTATTCAGTAAATGCCGGCTCTGATGTGTTTATTGTATACGGAAATTATCTTATTGAATGCTCTGATACGATAACTGTTTATTACGATAATTCCGAAATTATGCAGTGCAGCATATCGGATTATATATGCTTTAAGACTGACGGAATGTCAGAAGCTGAATTTGTGAGGTGATTCCATGGCTGCGGCTCAGTATGACGATATTTTAAAAAAAATTAAATCTGGAAACTTTGACAGACTCTATTACTTTTATGGAAAAGATATTATGTCGGTTGAAAAGCTTACACATTTTCTTATATCAAAAACTGATGAATCAGGTTTTCAGAAATTTACCGGCGATAATTTCAATATAAGTCAGTTTTCTGACTATATACAGATGTTTCCTATGTCTGCTGATTACAACGTTATTGCTGTAAATGACCTCAATGCTGAAAATCTTTCTGCTGATGATTTGAAATATCTGCTTGAAACCCTTGAATATATCCCTGAAACTACTGTTATAATTTTTTATATAACCGGTTTTGATGTAAAATCCGGAAAAAAATTTCCTTCCCCGAAAAATAAAAAAATTATAGATTTTGTTTCAAAACATGGCGTTCTGTGCGAAATGGAACTCAAATCCGTTTCAGAACTCGCTCTTATGATAATAAAATCCGCCGAAAAACAAGGCTGTACGATAAACCGCAGAAATGCTGAAAAAATTGTTCAGCTTTGCCTCTGCAATTCAATGATGATAAAAAATGAAACTGACAAGCTATGCTCATATGCCGCTGGAAACGAAATTACCTCGGATATGATTGATGCTCTTGTTCCGCAGCAGCTCGATTCAACCGTTTTTAATCTCGCAAAGGCTGTTGCAGCTTTCAATCTTAAAAAAGCTCTCGTTCTGCTTGATGAGGTTTTTTTACAGCAGAATGATGCAGTTTCAGTTCTTGCCGCTCTTTCCGGCACTTTTATCGATTTTTACAGAGCTAAGGCGGCTTTGTCATGTGGTAAGTCTGAAAATGATGTTATCAGCGATTTCAATTATAAAGGCAAGGAATTTGTTGTAAGAAACGCTTTCCGTGACTGCCGCAGAATGTCAGAAAGCCATCTTGAAAAATGTCTTGATATACTTACTGATGCTGATAAAACTATCAAGTCATTCTCATGCAATTCAAGGCTTATTACAGAACAGGCAGTCGTTAAAATGACTGTCAGAGAGATTTGAGGTATGTGAATTTTGATTAGACTTAAACAGGCTGTGGTCGTTGAAGGAAAATATGATAAAATAAAACTTAGTTCCCTTATCGATGCAGTCATTATCCAGACAAATGGCTACGGTATCTTCAAAGACAGCGACAAACTCGCTCTTATCAGGTATTATGCCGCAAAAACCGGTATCATAATTATGACTGATTCAGACAGTGCCGGCTTTAAAATCAGAAATTTTATAAAAGGTGCTGTGAATAAAAATGATACCGTCATAAATGTTTATATCCCCGATATTTTCGGCAAGGAAAAAAGAAAAGTAAAACCATCATGTGAGGGAAAACTCGGCGTTGAGGGAGTTGATAAAAAAATTATCCTCGATGCTCTCGAAAAAGCCGGAGTCTGTGCGGAAAATTCCGTTAGTAATAAAGATAAGATAACTAAGACGGATTTGTTTGAACTCGGTCTTTCAGGCGGCAGAAACAGCTCACTCATGAGAAAAAAACTGCTTGTGAAACTTAGCCTTCCGGAACTCCTTTCCGCTTCTGCCATGATTGACATTCTCAATACCATGATGGATAAAAATGAACTTGCGGAAATTGTCAGAACAGTTAATAAAGGAGATGAATAAATGGTATTTTCAAGTCTTGTATTTATGTATGTGTTTTTGCCGATAGTACTTATTCTGTACTTCATTTCACCTGCAAAGGTAAAGAATCTTATTCTGCTTGTTTCAGGCCTTATTTTCTATGCATGGGGAGAACCTAAATATATCTGGATTATGGTTATTTCTTCATTCGTTGACTACTTTGCAGGCTGCATAATGGATGTATATGACAAAAATCCAAAAGTCAGAAAAATGGCTCTTGTAACATCTATGATAGTCGATTTGGGATTCCTTTTCGTTTTCAAATACAGCGGTTTCTTTATCGGCAATATAAATGCCCTTTTCGGCACTTCATTCAAAGACCCTAATCTTCCGCTTCCTATCGGTATTTCATTCTATACATTCCAGAGTATGTCGTATACGATAGACCTTTACTGGCGTAAAATCAAGGTTCAGAAAAATTTCCTGAACTTTCTTTCATATGTTTCCCTTTTCCCTCAGCTCGTTGCCGGCCCTATCGTCCGCTATGAGGACGTTCAGAACGAAATTGACAACCGTGCCGTCAATATAAATCTTACCGGTGAGGGAGTCGCTATATTCATAAAGGGTCTTACAAAGAAAATTCTCCTTGCAAATAATATAGGCTCTCTCTGGACTTCAATAAAAGCTCTTGATTACAGCACAATGTCCGCCGGTACTGCGTGGCTCGGAATACTTTCATTTACTTTCCAGATATATTTTGACTTTTCAGGCTATTCCGATATGGCTATAGGTCTTGGAAAAATGCTCGGATTCAATTTCCCTGCAAACTTTGACCACCCTTATATGTCAAAAAGTATTTCTGAATTCTGGAGAAGATGGCATATAACACTTGGCTCATGGTTCAGAAATTATATATATATCCCTCTCGGCGGCAACAGAAAAGGCAAATTCAGAACTCTTATAAATCTTATGATTGTATGGGCTGCCACCGGCTTCTGGCATGGTGCAAGCTGGAACTTTATATTCTGGGGCGTTTATTTCGGTGTTTTCATAATTATAGAACGTCTTGGCTGGGGAAAAGTCCTTGAAAAACTTCCTCCGTTTGTAAGTACTCTTTATACTTTTATACTCGTTGTTTTCGGCTGGGTATTCTTCGATATTGAAGGGTTCGGAAATGCCTGTAACTATGTCGGTGCAATGTTCGGTGCAGGAGGCTCATTTATTGACTCATATGCAAAATATCAGCTCGGCTCTTATTTCATAATGTTCCTGTTCTGCATAATCGCCTCAACTGACTGGGTAAGCAAATTTATTACAGGTATCAGGAGAAATCCGAAAACCTCTAAATTCTATATGACGGCTGCTCCTGTTGTACAGGCTGTGCTTATGCTTATAAGTACTGCATATCTTGTTGATGCAACATATAATCCTTTCCTGTACTTCAGATTCTAAGGAGGAGTAATATATATGAAAAATAATAAAATGAAGCGTGTTTCAGCAGTTGTTTTTCTTGCAATACTGATTATTCTTCCTCTTGCTACTCTCTTTTCACATAAGGAATATTTCTCTGAAACAGAAAACAGAAAACTTGCTGAATTTCCTAAATTCAGTATGAAAACAATTATGGACAAGTCATTTATGAATGGCTTTGAAACATATATTTCAGACCATTTTATAAATCGTCTTGGCTGGATTGAAACTAAAACAGGCATTGAACTTGCTCTCGGAAAAAAAGAACTCAACGGAATCTATATCGCTGATGAAAGACTTATGGAAAAACTTCCGGCGATTGATTACAGTGCAATAGACAAGTCCGTTGATGCTATAAACAAATTTTCTGAAAATAACAGCAGCGTTCCGGTTTACTGCCTTTTAGCTCCTACTTCAGCGGGAATCTATATGGACGAACTGCCTAAAAATGCTCCTCAGGAAGACCAGAAAGCTCTGATAGACTATGTTTATGGAAATCTTAATGACAATATAACTACTATTGATGTTTATAATATCCTCTATACAATGAAAGATGAATATATCTATTACAGAAATGACCACCACTGGACAAGTCTTGGAGCTTATTATGCCTATAATGCCACTATTCAGAAACTCGGATTTTCTCCGATAGTATATGATAAATATGATATCGAACACGCAAGCGACAGCTTCAAGGGAACTTTTTATTCAACCTCGCTTTATGACAAAGTAAAAGCTGATACAATTGATATCTACAGGTACGATGAAGGGGCAAATGTAACTGATTATATAGTTAATGACGGCAAATCAGAAACCGAATATGACAGCATATATTTCAGGGATTACCTCACTCAGAAAGACAAATATTCAACATATTTAGGCCCTAACCAGCCGCTTGTAACCATAAAGACTGATGTTCACAATGATAAAAAGCTTCTGGTAATAAAGGACTCATATGCTCATTGCTTTGCTCCGTTCCTTACTCAGCATTACAGCGAAATCACTCTTATTGACCTCAGATATATAGGCGTTTCAGCAGAAGATGTAGTCAATATTTCAGATTACAGTCAGGTTCTTGTGCTTTATAATGCTTCAACATTTTCAACTGATGATAATGTAAAGAAACTTTCTGTAATGTTCCGCAATAAATAAAGTAAATTCGACAACAAAATTTTATGATTGAAAACAAGGAATTTTTTTGTTTATTCTGTAGGGGCGAACTGTGTTCGCCCGTTTTGTTTTACTGAAATTTCAGACAGACGACCAGTTATTTTCTATGATTTATTCGATTAAAATTCAGATTAGTTTTGTAGGGGCGACCATCGGTCGCCCGTAGGTTTACAGCAAACCTCAACGGGCAAACTCAGTTCGCCCCTACAGAAACAGTCATCAAAATTGCATTGAAATTCATAATTCTAAAGAAAAATGCGAGAAAAAATAAAAAAAGTTGAAAAAAAGTATTGACAAGTATAAA
>DJFA01000099.1:2753-10046 GCA_002431975.1 Ruminococcus sp. UBA5884 | reverse complement strand
ATTTAATTTCAGATAAACGAATCACAGAAATGACCATCGAATTGGCGTTTATATAAATCTTGGAGTTGAAAGATACTTTTCGCCGTTGTCAGGGAAAATGACAACAATATTTTTGCCATAGTTTTCAGGGAGAGATGCAGTTTTCAAAGCTGCCGCAGCTGCTGCACCTGAGGATATTCCGACAAATATTCCTTCACAATGAGCAATTTTTCTGCACATTTCATATGATTCATCTGTTTCAGCAGTGATTACCTTGTCAAATATATCAGTGTCAAGAGTTTTCGGAACAAATCCTGCACCGATACCCTGTATTTTATGAGGGCCTCCATGACCCTGTGAGAGTACAGGAGAATCCGCAGGTTCAACAGCAATTACCTGTATATCAGGATTTTTTGATTTAAGATATCTGCCTGTTCCGGTAAGAGTTCCGCCTGTTCCGACACCGGCTATAAGAATATCAACATTTCCGTCAGTATCATTCCATATTTCAACGCCGGTAGTTTTTTCATGTATTTCAGGATTTGCAGGATTGATGAACTGACCGAGGATTATTGAACCGGGTATTTCCTTTTTGAGTTCATCAGCCTTTTCAATAGCACCTTTCATGCCCTTTGAGCCGTCAGTAAGAACTATTTCAGCACCATAAGCCTTTAAAAGCTTTCTGCGTTCAACGCTCATTGTTTCAGGCATGGTAAATATTGCTCTGTAGCCCTTTGCAGCAGCGATACAGGCAAGACCTATACCGGTATTGCCGCTTGTAGGTTCGATTATAACAGCATTTTCACCTATAAGACCTTTTTTTTCAGCGTCCTCAATCATATTTACAGCAACTCTGTCCTTGATGCTTCCGGCAGGATTGAAATACTCAAGCTTTGCGAGAATTTTTGCCTTGATATCATATTTTTCCTCAAGGTTTTTAAGCTCAAAGAGGGGAGTATTACCCACAAGCTGAGTTACTGAAGTATAAATTTCTGACATAAACAAGTCACTCCTTTATATATGTTTTATTATAAAACTGTTTTATAATATCTTTTCTGGTAATTATCCCGATAAAAGAATTTCTGTCATCAATCATAGGGATAAAATTCTGGTCCATGACCATGAGAAGCAGGTCTTCAATGGTAATGCTGATTTTTGCAGGAGGATTCCAGCCTGAACGGATTATATCATTTACAAAGAAATTTTCCTCATCTTTTATATCTGATATATTTCTGTCAATGCAGTGCCATAAGAAATCGCCCTCGCTTACAGTACCGACATATTTTCCGTCACGGGATATGACAGGAATAGCGGTATAGCCATGGAAACGCATTTTTTCAAGACCCTGACGCAGAGTATTGTCATTATAGAGGTAGGCTACACTGCTTTTATATTTAAGCAGAGAAAGAATATTCATGATTAACAGAAGTCATCTCCTTGATATTTTTTATCATTATATCAAATTATCCGTATATTTTCAAGTGCTTTTATATAATCTGCATGAAAAAAATCCGGTAAACCAAAATGGGCGACCAATGGTCGCCCTACAGAATTTTTATTTTCAATTGAGTTCTGTAACTGAATTTGCGGACTGGAGAGCCTCAGCGTCCTCATATGAAGAAGTTATTCCGAGGTATTCCTCAAGGCAAAGACCGCTTTCATATACGGCAGTAGCCTTTTCAACTCCAAGATATCTTATATGCCATGGTTCATAGGTATAGCCTGTGATATCCTCTTTATCTTTCGGATATCTTACAATAAAGCCATATTTGTGGCAGTTTTCAGCAACCCATTTTCCTTCCGGAGTATCAGCAAATGAGATATCTATTGAATTGAGGTCGAATGTAAGACCTGTCTGATGTTCAGAAAATCCGGGTCTTGAAGAATAGGTGTCAGCATATTCCTGACCGTCCTGAGCTACATAGCGGTTATATATTTCAACCTGTCTTGCATATGAGCGGTATCCTGATGAAATATAGATATTACAGCCGTCAGCATAGGCAGCCTTCTGCATTTCATCAAATGCGGCAAGAGCAGTGCTGTCAGTTCCGGGGTCATAGTCTGACGGGAGAGCATATGTTTTGTTTGCGATAAGGATTCCGTCAATATATGTCAGTTCGGTTATACCGTTTTCAGAGCCTGTATATACAGCAGATGTCTGTACAGCATCTGCATTTGCGGCAACCGGTTCATCGGTCTGGGGAATCTGTGTTTCAGAAACTATTTCTGATGTTTCGGTTATGTTTTCTGTTTCAGAGTCTGTTGAATTTTTGTCTGTGCCGCAGGAGGCAAAGAGAGTGCATACAGCCATAATTGCCGCTGTAAGGGCATATTTTTTCATTGTATCATTTACCTTTCATTAATACTGATAATCGTCATCATAGCATGAAGTAATGCCGAGGTATTCCTCAAGGCAAAGACCACTCTGATAAACTGAGGTTGCAATATTTGTACCAAGATATCTTATGTGCCATGGTTCATACATATAACCTGTGATAGCAGTTTTATTTGCCGGATATCTTATGATAAAGCCGTATTTATAGCAGTTTTCAGCAACCCATTTTCCCTCCGGAGTATCAGCAAATGAAGCATCAACTGAATTGAGGTCGAAAGCCAGACCTGTCTGATGTTCTGAATGACCTGGTCTTGCGGAATATGTATCAGCAAGCTGCTTGCCGTCTCTTGCAACATAGCTGTTATAGAGGTTTTCCTGAGTGCTGTATGAACGGTAACCTGATGATATGTAAAGGCTGTATCCCTCGGCATAGGCAGCTTTCTGCATTTCCTCGAAAGCAGCCATTGCGTCAGCGTCAACTCCCGGGTCATAGTCTGACGGAAGAGCATATGTTTTGTTTACAACAAGTATACCGCTTACATATGTAAGAGCTGTAACGCCGTTTACTGAATTTGACTGTGTAGTTTCAGCAACAGCTCTGACAGTTACATGAATTGAAGCAGATACATCAGGATTATTCTTATCCTTTACCATAATTGTGCAGGCACCTTCACTGATACCTTTGATATTTCCGTCAGCATCAACTGAGGCAATAGTGGAATCAGTGCTTGACCATACCAGAACAGCGGAAGTTCCTGAAGGTGTTACAGAGGCTTCAGCGGCAGCTGTTTCATTGAGCAGAACAGTCATTGTATCCTGTGAAAGAACAATTTTTTCTGCTGATGCCTGAGCCTGTGTATCCAAAGTCTGAACGGAGGTTTCTGCGTATATATCTGTATCAGCAGCAGAAGATTCAGTGATATTTTCGGAAATACCGGCTTCAGTCTGATACTGGATTTCTGATGATTCGGCAGCTGTTTCAGTTTCTTCTGAAACAGATGATGTCACATCAGCATTTACAGCCTTGTTTTCAGAGTTGTCAACTGTATTGCAGCCTGAAAATGCTGAAAGACACAATGAACATGATATCAGCAGAAAAAGATATTTTTTCATTTTATTACATCCTTTCATTCTGTTTAATGTCAGCCTGTCATGCATGACGCTGAGATTATTATATCACATATTTATAATAAAGTCATTATGACATATTTATAAAATAATATATATTTTTTTAATAAAATAAGCGGAAACAGCTATATTTTATTTTCAGAAAGCAGTTTTTTATATAAATTATCGATAAGAAATGCACCAAGCGGAGCAGTTATAAGTATTCCGGCAACAGCCGCTGTGAGAACAGTTTTTCCGCATGAAAGACCGGCTGCAAGCGGTATTGAACAGGTAGCCGCCTGAACGGTTGCCTTCGGGAGATATGCGATAATGCAGAACAGTTTTTCTTTTCGGTCAAGATGAGTTTTTGCCACGCATAATGCAGTTCCTGCCGAACGGAATACAAGAGCTGCAAGAACCATAGCTGACGCTGATAATCCTGAATCTGCAAGATATCTGATATCAACAGCTGCTCCTACAAGCACAAAAAGAAGTATTTCAGCAAAGAGCCATAATTTGCTGAATTTTGAGGAAAGTGCAGCTGATGATTTTTCAGGGCTTTTCATTTTTATGCAGCAAGCCATGCTGATTACAGCAAGGAGTCCTGATACGGAAACTGTGCCGCTGAGTCTGTTTTCAGCATCAGCAAGGAGAAAAGCAGCTGAAAGTAATATGATTGTCTTTATACTGTTTCTTATGCGTGTATGTCTGAAAAGAAAGTTTACTGCTGTTCCGCAGATTATGCCGAGGATTATTCCGAGAATTATTGATATCGGTATATTTATAAAATCCATGATATCCGCTTTTCCGCCCTGAGCGATATTCATAAAGGTTGAAAGAAGTACTATTACAAATATATCATCGCATGATGAGCCTGCAATGATAAGCTGAGGTATATTTTTGTCAGTTCCGTATCCTTTTTCGATGAGGTTTATCATTCTTGGAACAACTACTGCCGGAGAAACTGCCGCAAGGACTGCTCCTGTAACAGCAGCTTCAACTCTTGTGAGTCCGAGAATATACGGGGCAAGCAGGATATATCCGAGTATTTCAAAGCTTGCCGGCAGAAATGACATAAGAACAGCAGGTCTGCCTGTTTTTTTAAGGTCATTGAGGTCAAGTGAAAGGCCGGCTCTTATAAGAATGATTATAAGGGCGATTTTACGCAAATCCGCTGAACTTGACATTATTGATGAATCAATCAGCGGTTTTATAAGCATTCCTGTAAGAATCATTCCGACAATTCCCGGAATCCTGATTTTTTTGCAGAGTTCAGATGAAAAAAGCCCTGCAAGAAATATGAGTGCGAGTGAAAATAACATAAAAAAATCCTCCTCCGGTCACAAAAAAACTGATAATTTCCGTGACCTTTTTTAAAAATAATCACAGAAGTCATCAGCATTATAAGCGGTTCTGGCATATGACCAAGGGAGAACTTCATTCCCTTTTTTTATTATAGCATGGTTTTTCAGGAATTGCAAGCCATTATCAGTAGTTTTGTACAAAATAATTGTTTGAAATCTTATCTTATGTGAAAAATTTACATGAATTATTGTAAAACTCAGATATCTATGATATAATTATTTATATATTAACAGAATATCATGTTTTAAAATATAAGGGGTGTTTGCTGATGAATTTTTTTAAGAAAACATTATCTCTGCTGTCAGCAATTGCAGTATGCTCAGCAGGATATCCGGCACTTGGCATATCAGCCGAGGAAAGCGTTCAGGGCGATGACTGGCTTCATGTCGAGGGAAACAAAATCTATAATGCAGAGGGCAATGAAGTCTGGATAACCGGCTGCAACTGGTTTGGCTTCAATGTAGGAAGCGGAGTATTTGACGGCGTATGGTCACAGAATATGCATGATATGATAAATCAGATTGCAGACCACGGCTTTAATTTTCTCAGAGTTCCGGTATCAACTCAGATACTGCTCCAGTGGATGAACGACGAACCGGACCCTGCACCGCCTAAAGTAAATCCTTATGTAAATCCGGAGCTTGTCGTTGATGATGACCCGAGCGTTATGTCAACTCTTGACAGTAAAAGCCTTTTCAACAAGGCTGTTGAATGGTGTGATGAAGCCGGAATAAAAATCATGATTGATATTCACAGTGCGGAAACTCATGCGGCAGGTCATAATTTCGCACTCTGGTACAATGACACATATTCAACGGAAGACCTTTATACTGCTCTTGAATGGTTTGCAGATGAATATAAAAATGATGATACAATAGTTGCAATAGATATAAAGAATGAACCTCACGGCACTGCCGATACTCCTGACAATATGGCAAAATGGGACGATTCAGATGACCCGAACAACTGGAAAATGGTCGCTGAAACCGCCGGAAAACGCATACTTGACATAAATCCGAATCTGCTTATTGTAGTTGAAGGAGTTGAAGTATATCCGAAAGAAGGCTATGACTGGACAGCTCCGAGAATTGACTGGACTACTATGACTGAATACTATTACGGAACATGGTGGGGAGCAAATCTCAGGGGAGTAAAGGATTATCCGGTTGACCTCGGAAAATATAAGAATAATCTTGTATATTCACCTCATGACTACGGCCCTCTTGTATACGATCAGACATGGTTCTATGACGGATTTACTCAGGAATCCGTATACAATGACTGCTGGCATGACAACTGGGCATATATCTATGAAGACGGTATAGCTCCTTTGCTGATAGGCGAATGGGGCGGATTTATGGACGGCGACAGAAATGAACAGTGGATGACATATATACGTGACTATATAATTGAAAATCATCTGCATCATACATTCTGGTGCTTCAATGAAAATTCAGGAGATACAGGCGGTCTTGTATATGATAACTTTTCCACATGGGACGAGGAAAAATATAATTTCGTAAAGCCGTCACTCTGGCAGACTGATGACGGAAAATTCATAGGTCTTGACCATGAAGTTCCTCTTGGAAAAAACGGAATAACAGTTGCTGAATACTATGGAGGCGGCGGAAATACCGGAAGCAGCGTTTTGGGAGATGTCAACTGTGACGGAGCTGTTGATGTAAGGGATATAACTCTGCTTGTAAAATATATACTGGGTTCGGGCAGTCTTTCATCATCTGCACTTAAAAATGCTGATGTAAGCTCTGATGGAAAAGTAAATGTAAGCGATGTTTCATATCTTAAAAGACAGCTTATCAGTATAAAATAATGCCAATCCGACAACAAAATTTCATAATTGAAAACAATGAATTTTTTGTTTATTCTGTAGGGGCGAACTGTGTTCGTCCCTGCAAATAATAATCATCGAATTTGCATGATTTATAATCTGCCAAATTGTGTTGAAATAAAATTATCGGCATACGGATTATTTTTTCCGTATGCCGTTATTTTTTTCTAAATAATCAATACAGGCTATTACTGCAAATGTTATGACTGAACCTGCGGCAGCTCCCAGTTCATCTATAAATACATCAAATAATCTTGCTGTTCTGCCGTCTGTAAAAATCTGATGTATCTCATCAGCCGCCGCATATATAAGCGGAAATCCAAGCGATACTGCAAAGCATTTCTTAAAATCCTTTTTCAATGAATGTGCCGCTGTATATGTAACTGCTCCTAAAATTGCATAAAGGGCAAAATGTGCAATTTTTCTGATTATAATATGCATATTGTGGATTACATAGTATTGTGTGCCGTCACTCTGAATATCAAGATTATCAAAGATAATGCCTGCAATCCTTTCTGTTACTGCTATACTGAGATTGTTGTTTTTTTCACCGTCCTGTGATGAAAAAAAGAATATTACAGCCATGCATATAATAGCTGATATAAATGGCAGAAAATATCTGATTTTTTTCTTTTTCAATTTTAAATATCTCTTTTCT
>DJFA01000099.1:0-2573 GCA_002431975.1 Ruminococcus sp. UBA5884 | reverse complement strand
TTCATCGAATTCGAGTTATAATATATATTTTGCAAATGTTATGCTAATATTATAATATCTGAAAGTCTGTTTGTCAAACAGTAAAAAAATTATCTTTTTAAAAGTCTTGCATTTTTAATTCTTTTATGATATAATATTAAATATGCCCCCATAGTTAAATGGATATAACGAATCCCTCCTAAGGATTAATTATCGGTTCGATTCCGGTTGGGGGTGTAAAAAAATTTCCGGTCAGATAACAAAATCTGACCGGATTTTTTATTTTATTACAAATTAGTTGCTGTCTGATGAGTTGTTTTCCGGCTGGCTGTTATTGCCTGCAATTGCATTGTCAGCTGTTTTTTCCTGAAGTACTACGTTTATATCAATAGTCTGGTTATTTCTTGAAACAGTAAGCTTTACAGTATCTCCGGCTTTATAATTAGCCTTTACCTTGTTAAGTTCATCTGTAGTTGTGACAGGTTCGTCCTGAATTGCAACAATGATATCTCCAACCTGAATACCTGCCTTTGCAGCAGCACCCTCAGAATCCATAAATCTTACATATACGCCTACAGGAACCTGATAATAGCTTGCCATGCTTTCAGTGATGTTTTCACCTGTAATGCCTATCTGTGGTCTGCCTTTTACATATCCGTACTGGATAAGGTCATCAATGATTGTCTTTGCATCTGTTATAGGAATTGCAAATCCAAGACCTTCAACGCTTGATGTTCCATAATTTGATGACATTTTGGCTGAATTTATACCGATTACCTGACCATAGCTGTTTACAAGAGGGCCGCCTGAGTTTCCTGAGTTGATAGCAGCATCAGTCTGGATAAGAGTCATTTCCTTTTCATTGATTGTGATATCTCTGTTAAGAGCTGATACAATACCGCTTGTTACTGAACCGAAAAGTTCAAATCCAAGAGGGTTTCCTATTGCAATTACAAGTTCTCCTACTTCAAGGTCATCACTGTTTCCAAATTCAGCAGCTGTAAGATTGTCAGCCTGAATTTTAAGTACGGCAATATCTGAATCTGTATCATATCCTACTACTGTAGCTTCATATTCAGTTTCATCAACAAGCATTACTGATACGGATTTTGAAAGACCGTAATCTTCATCATAGATAACATGGGCATTTGTTATGATATATCCGTCTGATGACATTATAATGCCTGTACCTGTTGCAGTACCTGTCTGGGTCTGTGACTGACCGAATCCCATCTGATACTGATATTCAAATGTTGATGAGATACCTACTACTGAAGGCATTACCTTGTTTACAATCTCAGGAACTGTGAGAGCGTCTTTTCTTGAAGCAAGTTCAATAAGACTCTTTGATGAAGCAGCAGCTGAATCTGATGAATCAGAATCTGTATTCTGTAAAACTGCATCTGTATCACCTGACGGTGCAGTGCCTGTAGTATCAGCACTTTCAGATACGCTTGACTGGTCTGTTGAAGCTGTGAAATTATTGTTTTCAAAATATCTGTAGCCTGAAATAGAACCTACTGAAATAGCTATTGCACATACAAGGAGTCCTATTGCCTTTGCTGTTCTTTTCGCAGTATTTTTATTTTTCTCTGAAGGATTTTCAGATGTGAATTTATTTGATTCAGGATAAACGCTGTATTCATGTGAACGGTTATCCTCATTATTATTGTTATTGAAATTGTTCATCATATATATCTTCCTTTCTGCAAGCCTCTTTAAGGCTTCTTCTTTTTTAATCTATAATTATATTATAATCGCCAATGTGAAAATTATATGATAAAGAACAGAAAACAATGTTAAAGAAAAAAATAATTTTTTATCGGAAAAATTTTAAAATATCTGACAGTAAAAGTCAGAATATTTTTATTTTTGCACGATTTCGTTGCAATTATGTCATATCTATAGACAGAAAGAAAAATATCATTTAAAATATAGCTGTAATATAAATCACCGTTCATTCTGTTCTGCCATAAGTTCTGCCCGCCCCAGAAGCCTGAACTGCTGTTCCTCCGGCAGAAGTCTGAAAAGGTTTAAAAGCTCGATTTCTCTTTTGGTTGGATAATCGCTGATTTTCCCGAATACATAGTTAAGGTCAAGATTTAAGAATATTGAAATCTTTACTATCTTGTCATATGATGGATTTTTTAATCTGCCGTTTTTCCAGTCGGTAAGAAAACTCGTATTTATATTGCACTCATTAAGACAAGCTTTTTCAGTGATTCCTTTTCTTTGTATATTTTGTAATAAAATATTTAATATTTCTTGGCTATTATTCATAATATTCCCCTCTTTGGCAAGAAATTTCGTATTTAGGTCTTGACTTATACTAAAAATCGTATTATAATAGTACCATATTATTGTAATATAACTATAGGTTGACCATCAGGGTATAGCAATCCCTATTTTAATTGTACACTATACAGATTAAAAGGTCAATCATTATATTTTGAAAGGATGCGTATTTTATGAATTTTAAGAAAAATCTTATCTTCCTCTCCGCCCTCGCTCTCTGCGGTTCTGCTGCTTTCTCCGGTTTTGGCAATGGTTTTTTCAATATCAGCAGCAGCGTATCTGTAAGTGCTGAGGAAAAT
>DJFA01000016.1:30102-49068 GCA_002431975.1 Ruminococcus sp. UBA5884 | reverse complement strand
TGTATTCGCCTGTTATTTTATAGATTTCAGTCAGCCATAAGTTTAACCATAACGGCTTTCTGTGCATGAAGACGGTTTTCAGCTTCTTCAAAGATTTCATTTGCGTGTTCTTCAAATACCTTTGCAGTAATTTCCTCTTCACGGTGTGCAGGCAGGCAATGCATTACCATAGCATCAGGTTTTGCGACAGCCATTATATCATCATTTATCTGATAGCCCTTGAAAGCGATTCTGCGTTTTTCAGCTTCACTTTCCTGACCCATTGAAGCCCATACGTCTGTAAGGAGAACATCAGCGTCCTTTGCGGCTTCAAGAGGACTTTCAGTAAGTGTGAAGCAGTCATATTTTTCTGCAAAATCAAGTACTTCCTTTGCAGGCTTATAGTTTGCAGGGCAGGCAACAGCAACGCTCATTCCGACTTTAAGACCGCCTACTATAAGTGAGTTTGCCATATTGTTTCCATCACCGATATAGCACATTTTAAGGCCGCTGAAACTTCCCTTGAATTCACGGATAGTCATAAGGTCAGCAAGAACCTGACATGGATGTGAAAAGTCTGTAAGACCGTTGATTATCGGGATATTTCCGAAATTTGCAAGGTCTTCAACTTCTTTCTGTTCAAAAGTACGAATCATTATTCCGTCAAGATAACGTGAAAGAACTCTTGCAGTATCCTCAACAGGTTCGCCTCTGCCAATCTGGAGGTCGCTTGCTGAGAGGAAAAGCGGATATCCGCCGAGCTGATTCATACCTGTTTCAAATGATACACGGGTACGGGTTGAGGCTTTCTGGAATATCATTCCAAGAGATTTTCCTTTAAGGTGGTTATGCGGAATGCCGTGTTTGAGTTCATATTTAAGCTGGTCAGCAAGGTTAAGGATATCAATTATTTCCTCATTGCTGAGGTCGAGCATTTTAAGAAGATGTTTCATAAATTAAAATTCCTCCTGTTTATATATTTTTCAGCTGAAATCTGTATTTTTTAAGAATTCATCAATTTTTTTATTGAATTTTTCGCTGAAAGCTGTAGGTATATTATGTGCAGCCTTTTCCCATATTTCATAGCTGCAATTCGGATTTTCAGCCATTTTTTTAACTGACTGATGAACCTCCGGATATTCCTTTTCGCCGCATATTGCAAGTACAGGAATTTTTACATTGAAAAATTCAGGCATTTTATCAAGCTCAATACCGTTGTCAACGGAATTGAGAATAGTCTGTTTCTGAACGCTTAAATAATATTCAACCAGTTCATCAGTATTTTTCCTGTCAAGTCCCATCATTTTCCCTGAAAGTCTTATCATAGGCTTGAATTTCATCATTTTGAATGCCTTATCATTTTGTTTCACTACTTTTTCGAGGAAATCTCTCTCTTTTATTATCCATGGACTTACTGCAATGACTCCGTAAAAAAGTTCTTCATGTTCTGAAACAAGCTTTACAGCGAGCTGTGCACCAAGTGAAAATCCTATCAGCATTACTTTTCTGTCAAGAGATTTTATAAGCTCTGTTATATCAGACATTGCTTTTTCAGTAGTATATACAGTTCCGGCTTCCTTGCCGTATCCGGTGATATGCGGAACTATCAGATTATATCTGTCTGAAAAGCAGTACTGTTTAAAAAATGACTGTACAAGATTTGCACCATGCAGAAAAACTATTGTCGGGTTGTTTCTGCTGCCATATTCCTCATAATACATCATTTCAGGATTTCCTCCATGATTGATATTCCCTTGTCTATTTCTTCATATGTTATTGTAAGAGGCGGGAGAAGTCTTACTTTATCCTTTGCAGTAAGCAGCAGCAGACCCTTTTCAAGAGCCTTTGCGACTGTATCAGCGGCATTTTTTGATTTAAGCTTTATGCCGACCATAAGACCTGTACCGCTTAAAGATTCAACTTCATCTATACTAAGGAGTTTTTCTCTTAAATATTTGCTTTTTTCATTTACTTCATCAAGGAAACCATCAGCTGTTGCCCTGTTGAGAACGGCAAGACCTCCGGCACAGGATACAGGATTTCCTCCGAATGTAGAGCCGTGAGTGCCTTTTGTAAGAACGTTGCAGCATTTTTCATCTGCAAGGCATACGCCCATAGGCAGACCGCCGGCTATACCTTTTGCAAGAGTAACAACATCTGGTTTTACTCCGTAATGTTCAGCTGCGAGGAATTTTCCGGTTCTGCCGACACCTGTCTGTACTTCATCAGCAATGAATACAAGGTCTTTTTCCCTGCATATTTGAGCGATATGGTTTACAAAATCCTTTTCAAGATTGAGTACTCCGCCTTCGCCCTGAATAAATTCTATCATTATTGCACATACAGTATCATCAATTTTTGAATCAAGGTCTTTTATATTGTTGGCTTCTGCGTAATCAAATCCGCCGACAAACGGGAAGAAATAATTATGAAAAACGTCCTGACCTGTTGCGGAAAGAGTCGCAATAGTTCTGCCGTGAAATGAGTTGACAAGAGTTATTATTTTGTTTCTGTCCTTGCCGTATTTGTCAAAGCTGTATTTTCTTGCAATTTTTATAGCACATTCATTTGCTTCAGCACCGCTGTTTCCGAAAAACATCTTTGACATACCGGTTATATTGCAGAGCTTTTCAGCAAAATCAGCCTGTATTTCTGTATAGTAATAGTTTGAGGTATGCTGTATTTTATGAACCTGTTCGCATACAGCCTCAACCCAGCTGCTGTCGCAGAATCCGAGTGAATTAGTACCTATACCGCTTCCGAAATCGATATATTTCTGACCGTCCTCGTCCTTGCACATACGTCCGTGACCGCAGTTCATGCTTACAGGATATCTGCCGTAGGTAGGCATGATATGCTCATTGAATTTTTCGATTATATTGCTGTTCATAAAAACCGTCCTTTCCTATCTGAACTGAGTACCTATTCCTTCATTTGAAAGAAGTTCGATAAGTATTGAATGAGGAACTCTGCCGTCAATTATTGAAGTACGCTTTACGCCTCGTCTTACAGCTTCAACGCAGCAGTCTATCTTAGGAATCATTCCTCCGGAAATAATTCCCTGACGCTTCATAAACGGTACTTCTGAAACATTTACTGAAGGAATAAGAGTTGACGGGTCGTCCTTATCCCTTAAAAGACCTTTTATATCAGTCATGAGTATAAGATTTTCAGCATTGAGTTCAGCGGCAATTCTTGCAGCGGCTGTATCAGCATTTATATTGTAGGTTGTGCCGTCAGCACTTCCTGCAACTGTAGCGATTACCGGAACATATCCGTTGTCAAGTGCATCTGTTATAGGTTTTTTATTGACTTTAATGATATTTCCTACATATCCGAGGTCTGCTTCACCTTCAGCCTTTTCAGCAATTATCATTTTTCCGTCTATTCCGCAGAGTCCGAGAGCATTTCCGTTATGTTCAGTAAGGAGGGCAACAAGTTCTTTGTTTACCTTTCCTGCAAGAACCATTTTTACAACGTCAATCGTTTCACTGTCTGTATATCTCAGACCGCCTATAAACTTGCTTTCTATGCCGAGTCTTTTAAGCATATCATTTATTTCAGGGCCGCCGCCGTGTACAAGAACAACTCTTACTCCGACAAGTGAAAGCAGTACTATATCACTCATTACAGCGTCCTTGAGTTCATTGTTTGTCATGGCATTTCCGCCGTATTTTATAACCACAGTCTTATGATTGTATTTCTGGATATAAGGGAGAGCATCTATAAGAACCTGTGACCTTGTAGCATTTGATATCTTTTCCATTATGAAAAATCCCCTGTCTGTATTAATCCGGTTGTTTCGTCAATGCCCATCATTATATTAAGACACTGAACAGCTGCACCTGATGCACCTTTTCCGAGGTTGTCAAGTCTTGAGCATAAAAGAACCTGTTCATCATTTCCGCATACAAATATCTGCATTTTATTAGTTCCGCTGAGAGTATTTGAAGCAAGGAAACCATCAGAAATTATATCTGTTCCGCCGATTTCGGCAACCTGTATAAAGTTCTGACCGCTGTAATGTTCAGCAAATACTTTATGGATATCCTTTATGCCATATTTTTTATTTAAGAGTCTTGTCTGAACCGGAACTGCAACAACCATTCCGCTGAAATAGTCGCATATCATAGGGCTGAACATAGGCTTGCATGAAAGACCTGATACAGCCTGCATTTCAGGCAGATGCTTATGAGTCTGACTCAGAGCATAAAATCTCGGACTTGAAAGCTGCGGGTCTCTGTTTTCGTCCTCATACTGAGCGATAGCCTTTTTGCCTGCACCGCTGTAGCCTGATGTTGCAAATGCACATACCGGAAAATCAGCCTGCATTACACCTGATGAAACAAGAGGATATACAAGTGCATTGAATCCGCTTGCATAGCAGCCCGGAACGGCTACTCTTGATGAATTTTCAATCTTTTCACGGTGAGCCGCTGAAAGCTCCGGAAATCCGTATGCCCATGCAGGATTGGTTCTGTGGGCAGTTGATGCATCAATTATTCTTACATGGTCATTTTCGGCAAGTGAAACAGATTCTATGGCAGCTGCATCAGGCAGACAGAGAAATGTATAGTCAGACATATTGATAAGGCGTTTTCTTTCAGCCTTATCTTTTCTGAGTTCCTCTGAAATTCTGATTATTTCGATATCATTTCTGTTTTCAAAGCGTTCAAGGATTTTAAGACCTGTAGTACCTTCCTGACCGTCTATAAAGATTTTAACCGACATTTTAATTTAATGCCTCCAAACTATTTTTTATCATTCTTTTCACTCATAATCATTCTGAAAACCGCTGTACCGATAACAACAAATACTATCCAGCCGATGAGAACTGATGATAATTTTTCAAAATCAAGCGTTATGATAATAACTGTTCCTATAAGCCATACTGCGAATATTATAAGTGACTGCAATATGAATTCTTTAATTTTATTAGTTTTCTTTTTCATTCTCAAGAATCTTTCTTACTGATTTTATCTGTTCGGCAACTGCCTCAGGAGCAGGGCCGCCGAAGGATTTACGCTGATTAACGCATTCTTCAAGACTTATTGCCTTGTAAACATCTTCATCAAAGAGTTCTGAAAGTTTTTTGTATTCCTCAAGAGGGAGTGTTTCAAGAGTCAGACCCTTGTTTATGCATTCAGCAACAAGAGTTCCTGTAATCTTGTATGCATCTCTGAAAGGCATACCTTTCTTTACAAGATAATCCGCACAGTCAGTTGCATTTATAAATCCCTTTGCGGCAGCATTTCTCATATTTTCCTTGATAACTGTCATGGTTTCAATCATAGGTATGAATGTTTTAAGGCAAAGTTTTACATTGTCAACTGCATCAAATATTGCTTCCTTATCCTCCTGCATATCCTTGTTGTATGCAAGCGGCAGACCTTTGAGCATTGAAAGGAGTGTTACAAGGTCGCCTGTAGTTCTGCCTGTCTTTCCTCTTATAAGCTCTGTTATATCAGGATTTTTCTTCTGAGGCATGATTGATGAACCTGTTGCATAAGCATCATCAAGTTCTATGAATTTAAATTCCCATGAACACCACATAATGATTTCCTCTGAAAATCTTGAAAGATGTGTCATGAGAATTGAAACTGCACAGGCGAGTTCAATGCAGAAATCCCTGTCTGAAACTCCGTCAAGGCTGTTGAGTACAGGAGCTGTAAACATGAGTGCTTCAGATGTCATATGTCTGTCTATCGGGTATGTTGTACCTGCGAGTGCACAGCTTCCGAGAGGACAGTAATTCATACGTTTTGCAGTATCATTCAGTCTTCCCAAATCCCTTGTAAGCATATTTGCATAAGCCATGAGATGATGTGCAAGAGTTACAGGCTGAGCTCTCTGGAGATGTGTATATCCCGGCATTACTGTATCAAGATGCTTTTCAGCCATGTCGCAGAGAGTTACTGCAAGCTTCTTTACAAGTGCGGATATTTCAGCTATTTCATCTCTTAAATAAAGTTTTATATCAAGGGCTACCTGGTCATTCCTTGAACGTGCGGTATGGAGTCTTTTTCCCACATCGCCGAGTCTTTTTGTAAGCTCTGCCTCAACGAACATATGGATATCTTCAGCGGTCATATCAAATTCAAGTTTTCCGTTTTCAATATCCAAAAGAATTTCTTTAAGACCCTTCTGAATTTTTTCTGAGTCCTCCATTGAGATAATACCGCATTTTCCGAGCATTGCCGCATGAGCGATACTTCCCTGTATATCATGTTTATACATTCTTCCGTCAAAGGCTATTGAAGAATTGAATGCATTTACTGTTTCATCGACTTCTTTTGAAAATCGTCCTGCCCACATTTTAGCCATTAAAAGCACCTCCGGATTTTTTTAGTCAAATATACAGACAGCATTTATTTTGCTGTCTGTATATTTTCATTATTTTTAAGCCTGATTTGTTTTCTCCATTTTACATTCAGCTGTCTGGTTTTGTACATTTTTGAAAAGCTGTGTATCATATCCCAAATCATGACAGCTGACAGCAGTCTTGAAAGTACTGCTGATATTTCATACGGCACTGCACTGAACATTTCAAGCAGAGGATAAAAGCAGAATCCCATGAAGAATGTTATTGCTGCTGCAAAGCCGAGGCTTGTAAAAACTGATGTATATTTTGTTATATGCAGCGGCAGAGCTGAATAATTCCAGTATTCAAAGCCGCATATTTTTTCAACGAGTTTTCCGAGAATGATTTCTCCCGCACATACGACAACAAACATTATCATCAGATATATGAGATATCTCTGCCGTTTTTTAGTTCTTTTAAAGATTCTTCTGCCGAAAAGGGCGAGTTTTTCAGGAGTTCCGAAAAAAAGAAATATTCCGATGACAACAAGTCCGTATCCGAGCAGAAATGGAAAAGTCATATTTCTGTTGTCAATATATCCCTTGGTAAATGCAAGCCATACATTTTCAATAACGAATCCAAGGAATGATACAAATGCTGTCATAAGTATAAATGAATACAATTTAGCAGTTTTTATCATATAAATCCCCCCGCTTTTGCGGCAAGCTGCCGCCTGCAATCAGCATGTTTGCAAAATATTAACAGGATTAAAAGTTCGCTATCTCAGTTTACAGCAAACTTCAATGGGTGACCAATGGTCGCCCCTATATAAACAATCCGTCGAATTGGCATTAATTAAAATTGCAGACAGTTTGATATCAGATTCACATTGAAAGCAAACATAAGTTCACCGGAAAAAATGCTTATTTTCCGGCATTCTGTTTAGCTTTTTCGATAAGTTCAGCTATATTGAAGCCGTCAATGGTCATGCCTTCTATATTGCAGTTTTTAAATTCAGCATTGCTGAGGTCAGAATTTGCAACTTTTATATTCTGCATACTTCCGTTTCTGAATTCAGCATTTTCGATACTGTATGATTTAACCTTGATTTTTTCAAGATTTATGCTTTTAAAAGTACTTTCCTGAAGATTTACATCTTCAAACGCACACTTTTCCATACTGAGTTCAGTAAAGCTGCTGTGATTCATAAATGAATTTTCAAATGCACTGCAAAAAAGGTCAGTATTGTTGAAAACTGCTGATTTCATTTCAGTTTCTTCAAATACAGCTGAATTAAGCACTTCATTGATAAATTCCCTTGCTTTTTTTTCTTCCATTTCAGTCACCGCCTTATGTTTTATTATTTCAGTCCGCAGAGGAGTCATTTTTATTTTTTGCTATGAGTTCTGATATATCAACGCCGTTTATTATAAGACCATCGATATTGCAGTTTTTAAATTCAGCATTTGTGAGGTCACATGATATAAATGTGCTGTTTTTAAGACTCGGGCCATCAAATTCGGCATCAGTCATTTCGCAGTCGCCGAATCTTGCATTGCTTAAGTTTACGCCGTCATATTCGGATTCGCTGAGATTTAAATCATTGAATTTTGTTCCGAACATATTCATATTTCTAAAAACGCTTTTTTCCATGCTTACATTATCTATTACAGCATGGGTAAAGCTTGCATCATTTATTGTTGAACGGTCAAGATATGCATTTTCAAATGATGAGGAATTAAGGTCAACAGCATTGAACAATGCACATTCCATATTGGCTCTGTCAAATGAAACCGTTGACATATTCACATCAGTAAATTCAACTCTTTCAAGATTCACATTGACAAATGATGAATCCGGCATACCATCATCAGAAAAATCTATTGGTTCACCGTCCTTATGTTCATATACAACTGTTTCACCGTTCACCGCATATCCCTCCCATATATTTTTAATATAAGCGAACACACATTTTTTGAATGTGTGTCCGCCTGAAAAAAATTACTTATTGTTTCTCTTTGCGTCAAGTTTTGCCTTGACTTTGATAGGAAGACCGAACAGATTGATGAATCCTGCACTGTCTTTCTGGTTGTAAACATGGTCTTCATCGAATGTTGCAACTTCTTCATCATAGAGAGTATATGGTGAAGTAACGCCTGCATTGATGATATTTCCCTTATAGAGTTTGAGTCTTACATCACCTGTAACAGTTTTCTGAGTTTCTGTAACAAATGCTGAAAGAGCTTCTCTGAGAGGTGTGTACCACTGACCATTATAAACGATATCAGCAAACTTGATGCCGATATACTGTTTCATTCTTGCAGTTTCCTTGTCAATAGTGATAGTTTCGAGAACTTCATGAGCATGATAAAGGATAGCACCGCCAGGAGTTTCATAAACGCCTCTTGACTTCATGCCGACAAGACGGTTTTCAACGAGGTCGGCAAGACCAATACCATTTTCTCCGCCGAGCTTGTTAAGAGTCTTTACGAGTTCAACAGCACCCATTTCCTTGCCGTCAATTGCAGTCGGAACACCTTTTTCAAAATGGATTGTGATATAAGTAGGCTTGTCAGGAGCCTGAATTGGTGAAACGCCCATTTCAAGGAAGCCTTCCTTTTCATACTGCGGTTCATTTGCAGGGTCTTCGAGGTCAAGACCTTCATGTGAAAGGTGCCATATATTCTTATCTTTTGAGTAATTTGTTTCACGGTTTATTTTAAGAGGAATATTATGAGCTTCTGCATAATCTATTTCTTCATCTCTTGACTTGATATCCCAGATTCTCCATGGAGCGATTATCTGCATATCAGGAGCAAAAGCCTTTATTGCGAGTTCAAAACGAACCTGGTCATTTCCTTTTCCGGTACAGCCGTGGCATATTGCGTCAGCACCTTCAGCAAGAGCTATTTCAGCGATTCTCTTTGCGATGATAGGACGGGCAAAGGAAGTGCCGAGCATATATCTGTTTTCATAGATAGCACCAGCCTGAACAGTCGGGAATACATAATCAGTAAGAAATTCCTCTGTAAGATGTTCGATATAGAGTTTTGAAGCACCTGTTTTAAGAGCTTTTTCTTCAAGACCTTCGAGTTCGCTGTCCTGACCTACATCTCCTGAAACGCAGATAACTTCACAGTTATTGTAATTTTCCTTGAGCCACGGGATAATGATTGAAGTATCCAGACCTCCGGAATATGCGAGAACAACTTTTTTAATTTCCTTAGCCATTTTAAAAACCTCCGTAAAAAAATAATGAATTACTTTAATTATACATTATTATGATAAAAAGTCAATACCCTTGTGCATATTTATTCATGAATAGCAACCTGCACTGTATTTTTATACATTTTTATGCAATATTTCCGAATAAATATGCATTGAAAATAAATAAATTTTCTTATAATCTGTATTATCCGCCGAGAAGTTCAACAGCTTTTTTAAGCTGACTGTCTTTTGACGGGTCAACAGCCGTTATATCGTCATTTTCATCAGAATGCACTTCATAGTCAGGAGCAAGCCCTATGCCATGATAGCATTCAGATTTGACAGTCTGATAGGTAGCCACTGTAAAGGTAACAGCTCCGCCGTTGCTTAATGTGTGAGTAGTCTGCATGATACCCTTTCCGAATGAGTTTATCCCGACAAGCTCAGCCTTTCCGAAATCCCTGAGTGAAGCAGAAAACAGTTCTGCACCGCTTGCGGAATGTTCATTTATGAGTATCATTATCGGGATATCGAGTTCATTTTCATCTGAATGGCAGATTACCTCAGTTTCTCCGTTATGATATGTTGCAATAGCAATATCTCCCTCCGGAAGAAACGGGTCAATGCACTGTTCGACAGATGAAACCATTCCGCCGGGATTTTCCCTTACATCGAATATAATTGACTTTGCACCGCTGTCAAGGAGTCTTTCAAGAGTATCATTCATCTGTTCAGCAGTTGTTGAATTGAAGCTTCTTATATGGATATATCCTATATTAGTATTTTCTATCATCTGACCGTCAGCTGTTATGATATCCATTTCAACACGCTTTACGGGTATATCAAAAGTCATGCCGTTTCTTTTTACAGTAAGGACTACAGATGAACCGCTGTCGCCCTGTCTTATGATATCAATGGTTTCATTATAGCCTGTCTGTACAACATCATTGCCGTCAACAGCGGTTATGATATCATCAATCTGTATTCCGGCATCTCTGGCAGCTGACTGTTCAGAAAAATCCACAACCTTTATATATCCGTCATCACTGCGGTTTATAGTGATTCCTATTCCTGAAACATGACCTGAATCGCTTGCTGATGTAGCCTTATATTCCGAAGGAGTCTGATATCTTGCATATTTGTCGTCAAGACCGCTCATATATCCGGCAATAACACCGTCAGCGACTGATTTTTCATCTATATCCTGATAAAAGCCACGGGTTACATACTTTTCAGCCTCATGAAGCAGTGAATACATTTCCGAATCATCAGAAAGCTTATTTTTCATGACGGAAACTGTTACTGAAAAAGTCACTGCCGAAGCACAGAATGCGAGCAGCAGTGCAGTGGGAATGCTTACTTTCCTTTTCAAAATATGATGCTCCTTTCAGAATCAGTATGACAGATAATCAAGAGGATTTACACGTTCACCGTTTTTTCTTACTTCAAAATGCAGATGGTATCCCGTTGAATATCCGGTAGTACCTACTTTTCCGATAGTCTGACCCTTTGTGACATAATCTCCGACTGATACGTTTATGCTTTCGCAGTGGCCGTAAAGAGTTGCATATGTTCCGCCGTGGTCGATTACAACATAGTTTCCGAATCCGCCTCCGCAGCCGCAGCTTGAATATTTTGCATAGTTATGGGTACAGTAGTTGACTGCAAGGATTACAGTTCCTGATTCAGCGGCAACTATTGACGAACCGCCTATATTTCCGCCGCCGAGGTCAAGACCATAGTGGAAGCCTGAACCGTCCCATGTTCGTTTTCCGTAATAGTCGGTAATAATATAATGTCCCGGTACAGGCCATGTCATACTGCCGCCGCTGTATATTGTATTATTTGAAGGAGATTCAGTTGTTACAGCTGTTGTGACTGACGGAGATGAAGGTTCTGACGGAGCAGTTGTAACGCTTGCTAAAGCTTCCTGACGTTTACGTTCTTCTTCCTCTTGTTTACGGCGTTTTTCCTCTTCTTCCTTTTCTTTCTGGATACGTTTTATTTCAGCCTGAGCTTTTATGATTTCGTCCTGAATTTTCTGCTGTTCCTCCTCCATAGTTTTAAGCTGTTCAGATTTTTCTGACTGCTGGAGCTGGAGCTGCTGCTGTTCAAGAGCTATTCTGTTTATTTCGTCCTGAGTTTCCTGATAGTTGCTGCTTAAAGATTCAAGTGTAGCTGAATATTCAGATTTACGTTCATTCAGTTCGTCCATCTGTGAATTTAAAACAGTATTTTCATTTTCAAGGGTTGCCTTGTCCTCATTGAGAGAGGAAAGCTGCTGCTGAAGATTGTCAATAGTTTCGTTGTCACGTTCTGAAACACGTTTTATGAGTTCAATTCTTGAAAGCAAATCATAAAAGCTTGTAGAGCCGGTAAGAATTGAGGCATAGCTTGTATTTCCGGATATGTACATGGCTCGGAGTCTTGATTTGAAATCCTCAATGCCAATATCAATATCTGTTTGTTTTTCGCTTATCTGATTTTCAAGAATGCTGATATTGCTGATATGCTCATCAATATCGCTTTCAAGGGTTGATATCTGTTTTTCGATATAGAGAATATTCTCCTGCTGGAGATTCATTTTTTCCTCAAGAGCTTTCTGGTAGCTGATTTTAGCTTCTTCATTATCCTGAGATTTTTTCATAAGCTCCTGAGATTTTTCTATTTCCTTCTGGAGTTCATCTATCTTGTCATTATTGTTATTTTTTGCATCCTGAAGGTCATCAATAGCATTTTCAATGCTTTCCTGTGAAACAGATGAATAATCAGTCTGTTTTGAAGCATCTGTATGCAGAGTATACGGAAATATCTGAACCGCAGCAGTCAGACATACAAGAGAAATCAGTAATTTATTTTTTTTCATAAGAATTTTTCATCTCCGGATTTTTTCAGACGTTAAGATATTTCTTTGTGCTGAAAACGCTTCCAGCCGCACCGATAAACGCTCCGACACCAAGATATGCGGCAAGTATTTTCAGTGCGACATTTTCAAACGGCATAAGACCTCCCGAACCTATAAGAGTCCAGACTGAAAGGTCTTTTGTAAGTATTTCAAGAAGTGCGTCATAGCCGAACATTGTTATTAAAAATGCTGCTGAACCGGCAATTATTCCGGTAATCATGCCTTCAACAAAGAATGGTATGCATATAAATGAATTTGTAGCACCGACATATTTCATTATATTTATCTCCTTGCGTCTTGTGAATACGCTTGCTTTGGCAGCATTTGAGATTATAACGAACGATACCACGACAAGAGCCGAGAGTATTATAACTGAAAGTATTGATACAAGTTTTTTAAGCTGATTGAGGATATTTGCAAAATCATACGGTGCCTGTATCGAATACACATGGTCAAATTCCTGAATTGTGCTTACAGTATCATTTATAATTGATGTATCCTTTACCTTTATCCTGTATGAGTCTATAAGAGGACTTTCATCTCCGAGAGCATCAAACAAATCCTCATATCCTGTCATATTTGACTTGAGGTCGGCAAAAGCTTCCTCCTTTGAGTAGAATGTAACGCTGCTTACATTGCTTATCATAGAAAGCTTTGTATCAATTATCCGTATATCATTATCAGTTATATTTTCATCAAGGTATACTATTACTTCATTGGTTTTTTCGATATCGGCAACTATTCTGTTGACATTCATGGCAGTAAGGACGGCAATGCCTATGAAAAGCAGTGAAACCATCAGCACGCAGGCAGACGCAAATGCCATAAGACGGTTTTTCCAGACGCTTGAAAAGCCCTGCCCGATAAGATATCCCATACTATTCAGTTTCATTGTAGCCTCCTATCACGCTGTCAAAAGCAATTGAACCCTCATCAATATTTATTATTCTTCCTCCGAAATGCTTTACAAGGTCATGTTCATGAGTTACCATAAGTACAGTAGTACCTCTTTTATTTATCTCTCTTAAAAGTTCAACTATTTCATAGGAGCGTTCAGGGTCAATATTTCCGGTCGGTTCATCGGCAATAATAAGCTGAGGTCTGTTGACTATGGCACGGGCAAGAGCAACTCTCTGCTGTTCGCCGCCTGAAAGCTCATTCGGATATGATTTGAGTTTTTCCTCAAGTCCGAGAAGCTCCACGGCATATGAAACACGTTCCTTTATCTGTTTTCTGGGTGTATCGGTAACACGCAGCACAAATGCGATATTATTGTATACATTCATATTGGGAATGAGTCGGAAATCCTGAAATACCACGCCTATAGTACGCCGGAGCTTCGGGATTTTTCTTTTTCTGAGATGAGTGACATCAAAGCCGTTTACATATACATTTCCGCTTGTAGCATCTATCTCTTTTAAGAGCAGTTTTATAAGAGTGCTTTTTCCTGCACCTGATGAACCGACTACAAAAGCAAAATCCCCGTCTTCAATTGTAAGATTCACATTGTTAAGAACCTGAAGATTTTTCTGATAGCAGACGCTGACATTTTCCAGCTTGACCAAGATTCAATACATCCTTTCATAATAACAGCCATACATCAATTATACCTGACACAGCATAAGGCGGGAGTGTCAGGTATATTGAAAAAGTCATAGATATTTGTATTTTAATGTTAATTCCGTAAGACCGTTATGATATCAGAATTTTACAGGATTTGCTGAAAGATATTTCTTTACCATAAGAGCAATTTTGAATATTATTGCATGGTCAAATTCTCTCAGGTCAAGACCTGTAAGCTTCTTGATTTTTTCAAGTCTGTATACAAGAGTATTTCTGTGAACGAAAAGTTTTCTTGAAGTTTCGGATACATTGAGGTTATTTTCAAAAAATCTCTGGATTGTAAAGAGAGTTTCATGGTCGAGAGATTCAATGCTTCCTCTTTTGAACACTTCATGGAGAAATGTTTCACAGAGAGTTGTCGGAAGATGATAGATAAGTCTTGCAATACCGAGGTTGTCATAGCTTACTATTACCTTGTCAGTATCGAATACTTTTCCGACTTCCAGAGCAGTCTGGGCTTCCTTGAATGAGCGTGCAAGGTCTTTTACTCCTACAACGGCAGTTCCTATGCCTACATTTACCCTTGTATAGAACTCACTGCTGAGAGTATCAGCGATTGAGCGTGCGAGCTTTTCGAGGTCTTTTGAATCGACAGTACTCTTGATTTCCTTTACAAGAACTATATCTGTTTCAGTTATATTGAAAACGAAATCCTTGCTTTTGTCAGGGAAAAGGTTCTGTATCACGTCATATGCAGAGATATCATTTGCTGATACAATTCTTATCAGAAGAACAACTCTGCTGATATCCGGATTGAAATGAAGTTCTCTTGCCTTTATCACGATATCGCCCGGAAGAACGTTGTCAAGAACAACATTCTTGATGAAGTTGTTTCTGTCATACTTTTCATCGTAATACTGTTTGATATTTGCGAGAGTGATAGCCATAATGCTTGCATATTTTGCGGCGGCTTCATCAACGCCCTCTACAAACACCGCATAATCCGGTTTTATATGCGAACCGAAAGGCTTATAGGTATAGCCGTCACGGATAAATACATCATGTGAATCATTAAGGTCCAATGATATGAACTCATTTGTAGTACCTACTTTTGTAAGGTCGCTGCAGGCAATGATAGTAGCATTTTCGTCCACTACACCTATTGTGGCATCAATGGTATCACGCATCTGATGGACGAGTCCCTGAAATAATCTGTTTGACATTTATTTAATTCCACCTCTTTCAGAATTCGGCAGCAATGCCGTTGCTGTAAAAATGTTTTATACTTCTAAAATACGGCATTTCAAGCGTACAATAAACTCATAATGTCTGTACATTAAAAATTATAACATACAATTTCAGGTCATATGTTAATAAACTGTTAACAACATTGAATTTAAGGCTGTTTTTTTGTGAATTATATACAAAATATATATAAACGGTCTATTATAAATAACGCCAATCCGATGGATTATTTTCTTGTAATTCGTTTACAGGTTCGTTTTTGTAGGGGCGACCATTGGTCGCCCGCCGAAATTATGGTTAAACCATAGATTCGATATTTGTTTTTGATATGAAAAATCATTTGTTGACAGATTACAGGCGGCAGTTTGCCGCTCGCCCCTACAAATTGAATCAGAGTTAAATAACAAGAATTTTTTAGATATTATACACTTAAAACAGGCATTAATTTTGTATATATATACAAAAATTCCTTTTGTATGCAACAATTTGCCTTTTATAAAACACTTTTATTATGAACTGAAAAACAATGCATTGAAACAGTTTATCTGAAAAAAGGGGAGGTGATATGACAGATGACAACAGATGATTTCAGAAAAAATGTAAAGCTTGCTGTCGGCGGCGACTGTGAAGCATTTTCAAGAATTTATGCAACGGTTTATGAAGAACTGTATCATATCGCCTTTTACAGTTTAAGAAATACCCATGATGCCTCAGATGCGGTGAGCGAAACTGTTCTTGATGCATTTTCATCTATAAGGAAACTTAAAAATGAAGATGCATTCAGAAACTGGATTCTTAAAATACTTGCGGCGAAAATAAAAAGAAAACAGTCTGAATATTACAGGAATAATGATGATATTTCAGATTATGAAAATACTTTGAGGGAAACGTTCAATTTTGAACAGTTTGAGATAGCCGAGGCTCTTTTTAATATAGACGATGAGGAAAGGCTGATACTTTCGCTTTCAGTGCTTGAGGGCTATACAAGCCGTGAAATTTCACAGATATGCGGCATAAAAGATGCTACAATACGCTCAAAGCTTGCAAGAACAAAGGAAAAATTAAAGAAATATTTTGATGAACAGCGTTAAGGAGATGATTTTATGAGTGATAAAATTAAAAAAGTTTTGCAGACTCCTGAAGTTCCCGAGGAGCTTAAACCGGAAAATATACCGTCACTTATCAGAAAGAACAATATAAAAAAGCATAACAGCAGAAATATAATAAGATATGTTTCTGCACTTGCAGCCTGTGCAGTAATAGCTTTATGTGCCGTGAATTTTATTCCGTCCGGTTCGGATAAAATAGCTGTATCTGATAATTCAGGCAGTTCAGAAAATCAGTCCGATTCTTATGAGGAAAATAATAATATATATTTTAAAAATATCGCTGATTATAATGAGATATACAGCCAGATGAAGAAAAACAGCAGGCAAATCCACAAAAAAAGCTTTCTGGAAAAGATTTTTGGAAACAATAATAAGTATGCGACTAATGAAATAATGACAGACACAGCAACAGATGATGACAATGATGACATAGTGTTTGACGATATGCAGATGGATGATACAGCTGAAGAATCTGCTGCCGAAGGAAACAATACTGATGTATATGAAACTATTCAGCAGACAGAGGGCATTGCGGAAGCCGATATAATCAAGGCAAATTCTGAATGCATATTCTATCTTGACACTAATGCAAATCTTATAAGCATACCGGTTGACAGCAGTACAGGCATATTCGGCGAAAAGGAAGTAACATATCTTGCAGATGATGATTTTTATTATCCGGAGGAAATGTACCTCAATGACAATCTGCTTACTGTAATAGTTTCATCAGATAATACAACTGTTGTATTTGTCTATGATATTTCATCAGATGTGCCGGAGCTTAAAGACTCATATTATCAGAGCGGCATATATTCCGATTCGAGAATGAAAGACAGTATACTCTATCTCACAACAAATCAGTTTGTATATTATTCATGCATTGAAAATGAAAAGAATTATACTGAATATATACCGACCTGCGGAAATGCCTGTGATGATATGCAGTGCATACCTTCAGATGATATCTATATCCCTGACGGCTGGGACAATACTTCAGATTCAGTTAACTATGTGAATATATGCGGAACAGATATAAACAATGTTTCAGAACCTGTTTCAATGATATCAATTGCAGGATATAACGGTGAAATGTACTGCTCAGATGATAATATGTATATAACTCAGACCAAATATTCAGATTATACTGAAATAACAAGATTTTCATTTGCTGACGGAGTTATAAATCCTGAAGCTTCCGGAACTGTTGATGGCTATGTTCTCAATCAGTTCTCAATGGACGAATATGACGGATATTTCAGAATTGCCACAACTTCAAACACAAATTCATATAATGATGCGGAAACATGGAGATTTTCACGTTCAAACAATATATTCGTACTTGATATGGATATGAACACAATAGGGTCTGTAACCGGAATAGCTGAAACAGAAAGCATAAAATCAGTTACATTCAGCGGAAATACCGGATATATTGTAACATATCAGCAGACAGACCCTCTTTTTGCAATAGATTTTTCTGACCCTTCAAATCCTGTAATTACAGATGAATTCAAGATAAACGGCTACAGCTCATTCCTTTATCAGTGGAATGACGGGCTTCTGCTTGGATTCGGCATAGATGCTGATGAAAACGGAATAGAACTTGGTCTTAAACTTACAATGTTTGACGTATCAGACAACGGCGACCTCAAAGAATGCGGAACATATAAATTAAGCGGCGAATATGCCCACAGTGTAATGTCCGAGGCTGTATATGACAGAAAAGCTCTGCTTCTCAGCAGGGACA
Organism: Ruminococcus sp. UBA5884; assembly: GCA_002431975.1. Classification (GTDB taxonomy): domain Bacteria; phylum Bacillota; class Clostridia; order Oscillospirales; family Ruminococcaceae; genus UBA5884. The sequence goes on along the minus strand of DJFA01000016.1, from coordinate 31,012 downwards.
GGAATATAATAGGTTTCCCTGTAATGTACAGTGAATATGGAGGAAAATTCGTTTATTCATATAATATTTTCTCATACAATGACGGGGAATTTTCAGAAAAAGGTGTATTGTATACTTCAGATGAATCAGAATATTACAATAACGGATATGATTTCAGAAGGGGTATTTATATAGGGGATTATATATATGCAATTTCTGACAGGGAAATCGTTTCTGCGGATATAAACAGCATGAATGAAACCGACAGAATAAGCCTTGAATATTAAAAATACAAATCTGACAACAATTCTCGGTAATTCATTAATCTGAAATTCGGATTAAATAATATGCCGATTCGTTTTGTAGGGGCGACCATTGGTCGCCCGTTGTATTCACCATAAATTTAATCTGACAACAAATGATTTTCCATACAGAAAACAAACATCAAATTTATGGTTTAACCATAATTTCGGCGGGCGACCAATGGTCGCCCCTACAGAAACATGGCATTAAATTTTGGTAAACCCAAACGGGCGAACACAGTTCGCCCCTACAAAAGATTTACGTTACATAATAAAAAAATGGTCAGGCTTATATAAAAACCTGACCATTGATATTTTTATACAAATTTAAGGTCGTTGTCAACTTCATCTATAGTAAGTTCTGTATTAGGTGCTACATCATCAGCAATAATTTTTCTTGCAAGCATTGTTTCAACTTTTCTCTGAATATATCTTTTAAGAGGTCTTGCACCGAAATTAGGGTCAAAGCCGTTTTCAACGATAAATTCCTTGGCTTTTTCGGTGAGTGTGAGTTTTATCTGTTTGTCGTCAAGACGTTTCTGTACATCTGCAAGCATAAGGTTTACTATGCTGATAATTTCAGATTTCTGTAATGGTTTATAGTAAACTATTTCATCAAGACGGTTAAG
>DJFA01000016.1:28732-29982 GCA_002431975.1 Ruminococcus sp. UBA5884 | reverse complement strand
TCAAGAATATAGTGTGAACCGAGGTTTGAAGTAAGGATTATAATTGTATTCTTGAAGTCAACGGTTCTGCCCTGTGAATCTGTGATACGTCCGTCATCAAGAATCTGGAGCATGATATTGAATACATCAGGGTGAGCCTTTTCAATTTCATCAAAGAGTACTACTGAATATGGTTTACGGCGAACTGCTTCTGTAAGCTGACCGCCTTCCTCATAGCCTACATATCCTGGAGGAGCTCCTATAAGACGGCTGACTGAATATTTCTCCATATATTCACTCATATCTATTCTGATAATATTTTTCTCATCATCAAACAGACACTGTGCAAGAGCTTTTGCAAGTTCAGTTTTACCTACACCTGTAGGGCCTAAGAACAGGAATGAACCTATTGGCTGATTAGGATTCTGGATACCGGCTCTTGAACGGAGAATTGCTTCAGTAACCTTTTCAACTGCTTCGTCCTGACCGATAACACGTTTATGGAGTATATCCTCCATTGCAAGCAGTTTTTCACGTTCGCCCTCCATAAGTTTTGAAACAGGAATACCTGTCCATCTGCCTACAATACGGGCAATTTCCTCATCAGTAACTTTATTTCTGAGCAGAGAGTTGCCGCTTTTAGCTTCTTCAGCAATTTTTTCTTCTTCTTCGAGCTGTTTTTTAAGTGAAGGGAGTTTGCCATATTTGAGTTCAGCGGCTTTATTGAGGTCATATTCTCTTTCAGCTTTGGCAATATCGCCGTTTACCTTTTCGATTTCCTCACGCAGACCCTGAACTTTGGTAATAGCGTCCTTTTCATTTTCCCATTTTGATTTCATCGCATTGAATTTGTCACGCATTTCAGCGATTTCCTTCTGGACTTCCTCAAGATGTTCCTTTGATATCTTGTCATCTTCTTTTTTAAGGGCAGTTTCCTCTATTTCAAGACGCATGATTTTTCTTGAAATTTCATCAAGTTCAGTAGGCATTGAATCTATTTCGGTTCTTATCATGGCACAGGCTTCATCAACGAGGTCTATAGCCTTGTCAGGGAGAAATCTGTCTGAGATATAACGGTTTGAGAGAACAGCGGCTGATATCAGGGCACTATCCTGAATTTTAACGCCGTGGAAAACTTCATATCTTTCTTTAAGACCACGCAGTATTGAGATTGTATCTTCAACTGTAGGTTCATTTACCATTACAGGCTGGAAACGTCTTTCAAGTGCAGGGTCTTTTTCGATATACTGTCTGTATTCGTTGAGTGTTGT
>DJFA01000016.1:26746-28567 GCA_002431975.1 Ruminococcus sp. UBA5884 | reverse complement strand
CCTTCAGATTTTTTAACTTCCTGTAAAACGGCTTTGAAACGTTCTTCAAATTCGCCTCTGTATTTTGCACCGGCAACTAAAGCACCCATATCAAGTGAAAAGACTTTTCTGTCTTTAAGGCTGTCCGGAACATCTCCTCTTACTATACGTAAAGCAAGACCTTCAGCGATAGCTGTTTTACCTACACCAGGTTCACCGATAAGAACCGGATTATTTTTTGTTTTTCTTGAAAGTATTCTTATAACGTTACGGATTTCGCTGTCACGTCCGATAACAGGGTCAAGCTTGTTGTTTCTTGCGAGTTCGACCAAATCCTGACCATATTTTTTAAGAACGTCATAAGTTTCTTCCGGATTCTGACTTGTCACTTTTGCATTACCCCTTACTGACTGGAGAGCAGTCATAAATTTTGATTTTTCTATGCCGTACATTCTGAATATATCCTTAATGCTGCTGTCAGGCATATCCATAAGAGAGAGGAGTATATGTTCAACAGAAACATATTCGTCCTTCATCTGTTCAGCTTTTTTTTCGGCATCAGTGAGAACTCTGTCAACTTCATGGGTAAGATATACGGTATCGGGCTGTCTGCCGCTTCCTGTAACTTTAGGGAGCTTTTCGACAGCTTTTTTAAGAGCATTTTCCATACCGGAAACGTCAGCACCCATTCTCTGGAACAGCTGAGCGGCAAGACCGTTTTCCTGACGAATCAATGCCCATAACAGATGACTCTGTTCAATATTCATATTGCTGTATTCAACAGCTATATTCTGGGCATCCTGAATAGCCTCTATTGATTTCTGAGTAAATTTCTGTGCATTCATAGGTCAAAATCCTCCTTTATATGATTAAGCTGCTGCTTTTCAGATAAGAACTGTAAATGCTGTCTATTTCCTGAGCAACATTGTCCTTATCTGAAAAACAAAGCTTCAGGCATTTATCCATAACCTGTATATATTGTGCTATTGCAGCACCGACATTTTTTTCTGAAATACTTACAGCAGTAAATTTTCTTGTATATCTTCCGTTTTCGATTGTAAACGGAATACCATTAATAAAATATCTTCCGATATGTTTTTTTTCAATCTGTGACCATAATATAAAGAAATCGGTAACAGCGTTTATAAGCTGCTGACTCCGGGTTCTGAAAGAAACCTTTAATTTTCCGAGCGAATTGGAAGGATTTCTGTAGAGTTCCACGCTGTATCTTACGGTCGGGCGGTATTTATAACGTACGGGGCTTTTGATTGACATCATGGCATCTGACTGCTGGGACTGAATCTGATAGCAGCTGTCTGACATTAAATTTTCAATCTGTTCAAAAATGCTTTTCATACGTTTTTCGGGAGTAACACATGAAACCTTTTCAGCGAGTATCTGATTTATAAGGTTTGAGCGGCTTGTATTCATTGAATAGGCGAGCCTGTCTATTTCCTCCACTACATCGTCCATAAGCACCAGACTGTAAACGCTTCTTTTCATTTTCATCACTTCCTTAGCTTTTAATAATATTATAGCACGTTTATTTAATTTGTCAATAGGATTATATAATTTTAAATGCGAATTATACGTAGAATATAGAGGCGTATTTGATTAATTTTTTAGTGATTTTGCACAAAGCCCCAATCTGATGGATTATTTCTGTAGGGGCGAACTGTGTTCGCCCGCTGGAATTAACGCCAATTCGATGGATTGTCTATGTAGGGGCGACCATTGGTCGCCCGTTCAAATTATGGTTGAAACATAAATTCGATATCTGTTTTCTACATAAAAATCATTGATTGTTTATCTGAAATTATGGTAAACTGCAACGGGCGACCA
>DJFA01000016.1:13824-26644 GCA_002431975.1 Ruminococcus sp. UBA5884 | reverse complement strand
AAAATAAGGAAAATTTATTGTTGTTAAAAAAATAAAAACCTCCTGCGGATTGTCCACAGGAGGTTTTTTAAGAGCCTAATATATCAAAGCTCCGTATTTTTTTTCAATACGTCTGAGTTCATCTTCATCAATATCGCTTGTACGGTCAATAAGAGCCTTTCCGTTGTATAAAAGCAGAGCTGTTTCAAGAGCAAGCTTGTTTGAGGCTTTGAACATTACAGGGAGCGATACATAATGTGAGTTCTGGCTGAAAAGGAATGCATCATCATAATTCTGTATTTCAACAGTTATTACATCAAGATTGCTTTCATTTATATCAATTATTTCATCAGCCATATCCTGAGAACAGACAAGAGGTTCACTTGTTTCAATTGAATCAGCATTGAGGAAAAACGGATGTGCAGCACTTGAAACAAGAATCTGGCTTTCATCATAACATTTTTCGATTTCCGGAACAGTTATATTTTTATCCTCTATCATATGCCGCAAGGCAAGAATATGTTCAGGCTGAGTTCCGTCACCGCCACCAATCAGGGAAGCACCGCTTTTTATGCATTCGGCGGCGATTTCAGCAAATCTGCAGCCTGACATATTGTGAACGCCTCTTGCATCTTCAAGCCCTGCATCAGGTCTTGCAATTACAGGAATTTCAGCATATGGAGCAATTTCACGGACTGCATCTGAAATAATCCTGTAGTCACAGTATTCAAATCCGAATGCTTCGACTCCAAGAGCCTGCATACATATAAGACATGAAAGGGGAGTAGCACCTGATTTTGTCTGACCATCGGATTCAAGAGTCACCGAGGCATATACGGGAAGTCCGGTTCTTTTGCAGGCGATAACCGCAGCACGCATTTCAGCAAGTGAAGTCATTGCCTGAACCCAGAGTATATCAGCACCGGATTTTTTAAGGATATTTGCCTGTTCAAGAAATACATAGAAAAGTTTTAAAAATTCCTCATCTCCGAACGGTTCTGGCAGATGATTGGTAGTTGATACAACTCCAGCCATTTTTATTCCATTGGTGCAGTAAGGTTTTAGCATTTCGCAGAGCTGCTGATTGATTGACTCCATTTTATTTTCAAGACCATATTGTTTAAGACGGTGAAGATTTGCGTCAGCAGTCGCAGTACAGATTATATCCGAGCCGCTTTCAGCATAGTTTTCATATAAAGGTTTTATAATATCAGGATGACTGATAATCCATTCAGCTGTGCAGTCATATGAGTTCATGCCACGCTGACGCATAACGGGGTCAGCAGCACCGTCAAGAAGCAATGGTACTTTCATAGTATTTAATCCTCCGTCCTGAAAGCTACATTTTTTCAGGACAGTCTATCTTGAGCATTGTAAGAGCATTTTTAAGAGTCTGTCCCGCAGCTGAACAGAGAGCAAGCCTTGCATTTCTGAGTTCATCGGTTTCAGCGTTCTTTACGCTGCATGAGTCATAGAATTTATGGAAAAGAGCTGCCAGTTCAATGGTATACTTTGTTATCTTTGCCGGGTCATAGTTCTTTGCAGCATTATCAGTTTCATTCGGGAATGAAGCAATATGGCGGATAAGTTCAGTTTCCTGAGGAGTGCTGAGGAGTTCGCCGGTCTTTTCTGAAATATCAAATACAGGGTTTTCACCCATGATATTGCGGATTATGCTGCATATTCTTGCGTGGGCATACTGAACATAGTATACAGGATTCTGAGATGACTGTTCAACAGCAAGGTCAAGGTCAAATTCAAAATGAGAATTTGCTTCTCTGAGATTAAAGAAAAATCTTGCAGCATCTATCGGTATTTCATCAAGGAGAGTAACAAGAGTTATAGCTTTTCCTGAACGTTTTGAAAGCTTTACAGTTTCACCGTTTCTTACAAGGCGAACCATCTGCATAAGAATAACATCAAGCTTTGAAGCGTCTGCTCCGAGAGCGGTAAGAGCTGCCTTGAGTCTTGGAACATATCCGTGGTGGTCAGCACCGAATATATCAATAGCTTTGTCAAAGCCTCTTGTGACGATTTTATTGTAATGGTATGCGATATCAGGAACTACATATGTAGGGATACCGTTTGCACGGACAAGAACGAAATCCTTGTCAGCACCGAACTGTTCAGCCTTAAACCATACAGCACCTTCTTTTTCATAGGTATAGCCTTTTTCGGTAAGCTGTTTTACAACATCGGCTACAGCACCGTTTTTATGGAGAGTACTTTCTCTGAACCATGTATCATATTCAATTCTGTATTTTTTCAAATCTCTTTCAAGGCCGGCAATATTTTTAGGCAAAGCATATGCAACAAGAGTTTTTCTGCGTTCATCTTCATCGGCTTCAGAAAGAGCAGTACCGTTTTCATCAAGATAATTTTCAGCGTGTTCAATTATATCCATGCCTCTGTAAGTATCTTCCGGCATAGGAAATTCAGGCTTGTTGCCGTCCTCACCGTATACAGCCCTGCATATATCCTCAACTGATATATCAGGAGTATTGCGTATTTTCTGACCTTCATCAGTGCAGAGCTGCATATATCTGAGTGAGAGGGACTTGCCGAATTTTTCAATCTGATTTCCGGCATCATTTATATAAAATTCACGTTCAACGGTATAACCTGCCCAGTCAAGAACAGAGGCAAGACAGTCACCAATAGCACCGCCTCTTGCATTTCCGATATGCATAGGACCTGTAGGGTTTGCTGAAACAAATTCAACAAGAATTTTCTTACCTTTTCCGGTATCAGTTCTTCCGTAGCAGTTTTTTTCCTCATCAGCATTTTTTATTACAGCGGAGAACCATTTTCTGCTGAGAAAGAAATTTATAAATCCGGGGCCTGCAATTTCAGCACGTTCAAAAAATTCACTTGAATTGAAATCAAATTTGCTGCATATGAGTTCAGCAATTTTTCTCGGAGCAGATTTAAAAGGCTTTGCACATACCATGGCTGCATTTGAAGCAAAATCGCCGTGTGACTTGTCGGCAGGTATTTCAATTTTAAAAGCCGGAACAGGTTCTGAAGGCACTGAACCTTCTGCAACCAGAGAACCGAGTGAATTTATTATCATCTGATTAAGCTCTGCGGAAGCGAGTTTGATAAGATTAGACATTTTAAGAATTTTCCTCCTAAAAATTTTTTTATTAACGCAAATCCGATTGTTATTTTTCTGTAGGGGCGACTATTGGTCGCCCGTTGTATGGTTTGCTGTAAACTTGCGGGCGACCAATGGTCGCCCCTACAGAATAAACGAAAAATCCCTTGTTTTCAATCATAAAATTCTGTTATTGAATTTGCGTTATATATTTTTTAATATTTTATATTTTTTCCTGTAATAACGGCAATCTGATGGTTATTTTTCTGTAGGGGCGAACTGTGTTCGCCCGTTTAAATTATGATTAAACCATAAATTTCATATTTGTTTCCCGTAAGGGTGACCATTGAATTTATATCTTTGGAGTTATTGTAAGTTCAATTTCATTGTCTGAAACAAATGCTGAATTGATATCAACAGTATATTTCATATATAAAGTTCCGCCGTCATCAGTAAGTTCATTCCTGATAGCATGAGTAAATATTCCGATATTCATTCCGCCGAACGGCGTACTGTAATAGCAGTGATGTTTTTTATCTCTTTCAAGTATAAGATTTGAATTTGAAGTGCCTTTTCTTATTATTGAGGCATATTCATCTTTTCTGACTGTAACGGAGGTTTCAGAGCCTTCAAAGCCTGTAGCCTCGGTATCTGAATATGAGATATTTACAAGATTGCCTTTTTTTCTGAAAAAGCCTTCTGTAAGCAGTTCTGATTCAGTTTTTTCACCGTTTTCATACTGTACGCTGAACATTCTGATAATAACATTTTCCTTCAAGCTGCATTACCCCTGATTCTGATTTATATGATGCACATCTCCGTTGAAAACCTCGCCGTCCACGGTATGACCGAGGAAACATTCAGCATTTTCCCTGAAAAGCTCCACGCTGTCGCTTACATAGAATCTGTTGCAGCCTTTTTCGCTGCGGTCGGCAAGCATATTTTTTTCGGTAAGGCATTCAAGCGTATATCTGGCAGCTTCTCCGCCGGCAGAGATAAGTGTTACATTTTCGCCCATTATATCCTGAATGATATCCTTTATTATCGGATAATGTGTGCAGCCCATTATCAGAGTATCGACATTCTGATTTTTAAGAGGTTCAAGATATTCTTCTGCAACAAGCCTTGTAACCTTGTTATAGCGGTCGGTATAGCCGTTTTCAACCAGATGCACGAAAAGAGGACAGGGGTTTGCATATACTGATATTTCAGGATTCATTCTGTGTATCATTTCAGTATAGCTTCCGCTTCTTATCGTGGCAGCAGTGCCTATAACGCCTACTCTCATATTTTCAGTAACTTTGCAGGCGGTGCGGCAGGTAGGCATGAGAACACCGGTGAACGGTATTCCGTCAGCATCGGATTTGTCGCCGAGAACAGAACTTACAGTACCGCAGGCGGCAATTATCATCTTTATTTTATATCTCTGAAGAAAAGCGATATCCTGAGCTGCATATTTCATTATAGTGTTTCTGCTTCTGCCGCCGTATGGTATTCTTGCGGTATCGCCGAAATATATTATATTTTCATTCGGAAGCAGTTCATTAAGTTCCTTGACGGCAGTAAGACCGCCTATTCCGGAATCAAAAACTCCTATAGCGTCATTGTTCATAAGCTTCAGACAGGACGGAAATTCCTGTATATCCTCCTTTTCAGATTCAGTCAATGACTGCGTGGTCGATAGCCTGTTCAATCAGACGTTCAACAAGTTCAGTGCATGGTATTCCCATATCCTCCATAAGCTTCGGATACATACTGATAGGAGTAAATCCGGGAAGTGTATTTATTTCATTGAGTATTACATCGCCGTTGTCAGCAAGGAAGAAATCGACTCTTGAAAGACCTGTGCAGCCCATTGCCTTGAAAGCCTTTACAGCAGTTTCTCTTATTCTTACAGCGTCCTTGTCATCAATTCTTGCAGGAATATAGAGATTTGTTGAATTAAGCAGATATTTTGCGTCATAGTCATAGAAATCATTGCAGGGTTCAATTTCTCCGACTGATGAGGCAAATGGTGATTCATAGCCGAAAACTGCAACTTCAAGTTCTTTTCCGGTAATAGTTTCTTCAATTACTACCTTTGAATCATGTGCAAAGGCTATTTTAACAGCTTCCTTGAGTGACTGGAAATCAGCAGCTTTGTTTATGCCGATTGAAGAACCGCTGTTTGCAGGCTTTACGAAAAGCGGCAGACCAAGTTCATCTATTATCTGACGGCATTTTTTGTCAAGGTGACTGAGTTCGCTGCTGAGGATTACTCTCCATTTTGCAGTTTTAATATCGTTTTTGTCAAGAATTGTATGAGTAACAGCTTTATCCATGCAGGCAGCTGAAGCAAGAAGGTCACAGCCTACATACGGGATTCCTGCGAGGTCAAGCAGACCCTGTATAGTACCGTCCTCACCGTTCTTGCCGTGAAGAACAGGGAATACAACGTCTATTTTCTTGATTGAATAGCTGCCGTTTTCAAGAGTTATTATTCCTTTATGTATCGGGTCAGGTGAGATTACAGCCGGAGTACAGTCCGGATTGAGTTCCCATTCACCGCTCGGGATATTTTCAGGAGAACCCGGATAATAAAGCCAGCGTCCTTTTTTGGTAATTCCAATCATGATAATTTCATATTTATCCTTAGGAATACACTTTATAACATTTGAGGCGGAAACGAGTGAAACATCATGTTCACTTGAAGCTCCTCCGAAAATCACTGCTGTTCGGATTTTAGACATTAGAAAAACTCCCCTTTTTTATTATGTATATGTATTAATAAAATATTTTAACATACTTTTATAAAAACTTCAAGTATAACAGAGTAATGTGACAATATTTTTATAGCAGATATACTTAAAATCCTGATTTTATGACATGAATATATAGAAAACAGCATAATCCGTCAGAATAAAATTTTATAATTAACGCTAATTCGACAACAAAATTTTATAATTGAAAATATGGGTTTCCCTTATAATTTTGTAGGGGCGAACTGTGTTCGCCCGTTGGATTTACTGGAATTTTGGGTGGGCGAACACAGTTCGCCCCTACATAAACAATCCATCGAATTGGCGTTAATTAAAAATAAAAAAAATTTGTAGGGGCGACCATTGGTCGCCCTTGCAGAATAAAAAAATCAGTTTGTTTTACAGCCGTATTCGTACATATTTTCGCAGAATATTGCATATCCTTTAGTTGGTTCATTTACAAAGACATGAGTAACTGCACCTATAAGTTTTCCGTTCTGGATTATCGGGCTGCCGCTCATTCCCTGAACGATTCCTCCGGTAAGGGAGAGCAGTTTTTCATCAGTAATTTTTATTACCATGTTTTTATTTGAATTGTCGCTTCTGTAGTCGATTTTTTCAATTGATATACTGTATTCCTGCGGTTTGTCGCCGTCAACTGTTGTGAGAACTGAGGCTTCACCGAGCTGTATTTCCTGTTTAAGACCCATAGGTATCGGTGAATATGGTGAGGGACAGCTTTTCAAAGCTCCGAAAACACCGTACTGATTATTTGTATAAAGAGTTCCGCAGGCTTTATCTGAAACGAAAATACCCTGAAGTTCGCCTGCATTGCCTTCAGTACTTTTTCTGACTCCTGTTATATTTACATCAACCACGTCACCGCTTGAAAGAGGAAGTATACCGCCTGTATCCACGTCACAGACAGGATGTCCCAGACCTCCGAATAATCCTGTTGCTTCATCATAGAATGTTACTGTACCTATTCCGGCAGAGCTGTCACGAACCCACATTCCTGCCTGATAGCAGTTGTCAGAGCTTGAATATGCAGGAGTAAGTTCAAATTTCAGCATTCTGTCATTTCTGTTTACGACAATTTCGACTGAAACGCCGTCTGACTGTGAAATAATTGTCTGTATATCATCATTGGAGCTTACATCTTCACCGGAAACAGAAACTATTATATCTCCTTCTTCAATGCCTGCATCAGCAGCCGGAGAAACCATTCCTTTATCGGAATTGACTTCTCCCATGCCGACTACCATAACGCCTTCGGTAAGGATTTTTATCCCGAAAGGAGTTCCTCCCGGAATGAGCATAGGAGTTTTTGCTTCTATTACATCAACCTGTTTTAAGGGTACTATTCCGAAAAGCTTTAAAGTAGCTGTTTCATAGCTGCTTTTAGGAGATATAAGCGAAGCTGATTCTATATTATCAGAAACTGCTGTTATCGGGAAATTTGCTGAGAGATTGAGTTCTGCATCATCATTTACATAATAGCTGTCGGGAAGAATTGAGGAATAATATAATATTGCTGTAAAAATGCCTGTTGAAAGAGCGATTACTACAGCAATGATAAAATTCAGGGTTTTTTTCATTTTATCCTCCTATACCTGAAAAATTAAGGTATTTTTCATTTATTTCTGTCCTGTAATATTTACTATGGACAATTGATTTAAAAATATAAGAGTAATTTAATTAATAAAATTTCTGTTAAAAAAACTCCTGACTGAATGTTATAATATTCTGTGCGGTAAATATCAAAGGTTCAGCTATTATTATAACTCAGCGTATGTGAAATTTATGTCATTAACGGGACTGAGAGAAATATAAAAATGTAATTTTTTGGCATAAAGACAATAAAAAAACAGCAGAGCAACGGGCTCTGCTTTAAAATAAAATTAATAGATAAATAAATATGTGTAGAACAAAAGAAAGGAGACAACAAAACGAGTGTTACGATTAATATTATTATTAACTTAACACTATAATTAATTATATACTAAAATATTGATTTAGTCAACATAAATTCAGGATTTTTTTAAATATAGCGGTTTTTTTGGAACAATTGCTAACATTTTATTGGTCGAATTGGTGAAAATATTAAAATATAGTGGGATTTTTATTAATAAAAATGCGGTCAGCAAAGTGACCGCATTTTATTTTAATGCCAATCCGACATGGGATTTTCCTTATATTTTGTAGGGGCGACCATCGGTCGCCCGTTAGATTCACCGGAATTTCAGGCGGGCGATAGGTGGTCGCCCCTACATAAATAATTAATCGAATTTGCGTTGTTTTAAAATTCTTTAATAACCTTGATAATATATTTTTTAAGCTGTCCCAAGTCCTTGAGGTCAACTTTATTGTCTGAAATTACATCAGCATTTATAAAGCCCTGGTCTGAAATATCTGAGAGTTTTACGATATACTGATTCATAAGAGTTACATCACGCACATCAATTACACCGTCAACATTTACATCTCCGAGAAGCTTATCTTTATTGTCGTCATCTTTGCCTGAACTGCTTCCGCCGTCAGGTTCTTTTCCGTAAACAAGCTTTCCGTTGTAGTAGAGCGGAATTTTATCAGTTGTTCCGTAATCCTTGTATACATCAGTTATAACAATATCCTGACGGCTGTAATCGTTTGTCGGATCCCAGTTGCTGTTATAGTTTGCGTCCTGACCAACGATAATTCCTATCTGGAGTTCACGAGTTCCGTAGAAGCTTATATCATTCCAGTCCATTTCAACATAGTATGTATAATCATCAGGGTCATCGCTCCATTTGAAAGGGCCTGTTACCTTGACGGTCTGAACGCCGTCAGTGCTTGCTTCTGCTTCATCATAATAAACCTCTATTGTGACATCATCGGCAGTCTGACCGGCTTTATAGAGTTCGCTGAGATCCATGAAATATCTTGCACTGAGATGGTCAGCATATCTTGGCGGCTGGGTTGTTGCATTGTATATGCATACTGAAAACTGAGTTCTTTCAGTATTTTCCTGATTTACAAGACCTTCGATATAAAATTCCTGTTTTTCGGGTTCAGCCGGCGGGAAATTTTCCTCTGGTTTCATATCGTCTGTTGCATAATACTGGTAAAGACCTGCACACGCACCTGTAAAGCCTGCATTATAGTCAACTGAAACTTCATTGTATATGTAGTCCTTGGTGATATCTCTGTGCCAGTCTTTTGCATCAGGGCCTCCTACCAATGCTCCCCACAGAACATGAGTCTGTACAACAGGGTCGTCCATGCTGTATGTAGATGAACCATGTGAGGCACGGTGGTGAGGGTTTTTAGCTGAATTGTCAGCATATCCTACTATATAGCATCTGTCCATCGGGTTTTTGCCCATGATGTATTCCATCTGACCCTCAGCCCAGTCAGCAAATGTCATATCTCCTGTTTCCTTTGCATATACCATTGCACACATCTGTGCGGCTGTGTCATATCTTGCAGAACCGTATTCATTAAGCATTGAGAATCCGGCAGGAGTCTTTGCAAGCCATGCACCCTGAGTTTCAGGGAGGTCAGCTATTTCAGAAGCGGTAATTGTACCCTTCCAGAGTTCATCATCAGGGCCGAAATACTTGTGTGCAGTAACAGCCGGTTCAAAATCAGCATTTGCAGCATCGGATTCTGTCATACCCGACCAGTATTCAAGATTCCATCTGAAAATATACCAGTCACGGGAGGTATTTGTTATAGGAGCAAGCTTTGCGAAAACTCCTCCCCATACGGTATCCCAGCAGTGAACCCAGATATTCTGCCAGCAGTTTCCTGTATCTGATATGATACGCTTCATATATCCTGTATACTGACAAGCTCCCATATCTCCGGGATTATCAGTATCAACGGAAATGATGTCATCTATATAGTCATAATTTCCTGTACATTCATAAAGCCATACAGCAGCCCATGCGAGTTCATCATAGTCATAGCTTGATGTATAGAAACCGCCGTCATATCCAAGACTTGTAACAACTTTTCCGTCATCTGTTTCAGTATGTGTCTTTACTGCAAATTCGTAAAGGGCAATGGCTTTTTCAAGGCTTTCCTCTGCATATTCAGGTTCTGTATCCTTGAAATTGAGATAGTTTACAGCAAGTGAAGCGGCAGTTCCGGCACACATATCCGAAGCCGGAGTATCAACTGTTGCAAAATATGCAGGTCTTGCAAAATCCTTTTCATGCACTGAATCCTGAAGTTCCGGCGGATTCCAGTAGTTATGGTCATTGTTTCCCTCGCCTACCTGATAGCAGAATGCAATTACATTTCCGTCCTCATCAAGATAAGTTGATTTCATATAAAAATCATTGAACCAGTGGAGAATATCCTCAACGTGTTCCTGTTGACCGGAGGCTTCATATGCATCACGGAATTCATAGTATCCCCAGCCGACAGTTGAAGCTGCATAGCTTCCCGGAAGTCCGAATTTTACATGGTCGCCTGCATCGTGCATACCGCCGCCGCAGTCCACAAATCCGTCACCGTCAGGGTCAAGTATATCCTTGTATTCATCAATGAATTCCTGAGAGAGATTAGTACCCTTGTTTGCGTCAGCACCTTCTGTAACCATAGGTATCAGAGGAATGTTATAGTCTTCTGTATGGCAGTCGCCTCTCCATTCAAGATTTTTTTCACCTGAACCGCATTTGTTTGCATCATAGAAATAAAGAGAATACTGCAATGCCTTTGCGAAGTTTACTTCAACATCATCATAGCTGAAGCTGTCAGGGTCAGGAAAAACATATTCATCTTCAGTAACCGGAGGCGGAGCTTCACCTGCATCAGCAAACGCTGAAATTCCTGACACAGATAACATTGAAACGCCGAGAATACCTGCAAATATACGTTTCATAACCTGTTTTTTCATTATACAAATACACCTTCCTATAAAAATTTTAATCTGACATTACCCCATATAAGTCAGATATGCATTAATTTACATAGTAATTATAATTCAGAAAAATAAATTTTGCAACCGGTTTAACAAAAATATAATATTCTGAAATAAATTTTGTTACAAAATCCATAAATGAAATATAATTATAGTACATTCATACAAGTTTCTCAGTCCATAATGAGATATTCAATAATCTGATTTGAAACCAGAAATCCTTCCGGCGTAAGAAATACCGCATTGCTGTTTAAATCAGCAAGACCTTCTTTTTTTAAATATCCGGCTTTTTTTATTATGCTGTCTTTTTTTTCGCCGCACATATCAAGCGGCAGACCGTTTTTAAGCCTCAGACGCAGCATAGCCTTTTCCTCAAAATCAGCCGGATTTTCCTCGTTTATTATTTCCGTCTGGAACTGTTCATCAGTAAATTTTATAAGTTCAGACGGAACATAATATCTTTTTCCATTGAAAAATGAATGTGCTGACGGAGCAATTCCAATATATTCCTCACAAAGCC
Organism: Ruminococcus sp. UBA5884; assembly: GCA_002431975.1. Classification (GTDB taxonomy): domain Bacteria; phylum Bacillota; class Clostridia; order Oscillospirales; family Ruminococcaceae; genus UBA5884. The sequence goes on along the minus strand of DJFA01000016.1, from coordinate 15,401 downwards.
AGTATTTTAAATTATGACGGCTTTCAAAACCGTTTTCTGAAAAGTTTGATATCTCATACTGTTTAAAACCATGGTTTTCAAGAAATTCAACAGTATCAAGATAAATATCCGCAAACTGGTCATCATCAGGCAGATTTTTTATAATATTTTCATTTTCTGCAAAAGGAGTATCAGGTTCAATTTTAAGCATATATGCGGAAATATGCTTTATCGGGAGCTTTACAAGCTTTTCAAGAGTTGAATTTAAGGTTTCAGGAGTCTGACCGCATATCCCAAGCATAATATCACATGATATATTTGAAAAACCGGTGTCATATGCCATATTTACGGCTTTCTGAGCCTTTGCGGAGCTGTGCTTTCTTCCAAGCTTTAAAAGTTCATTGTCATTAAGACTCTGAACGCCTATTGAAAGGCGGTTTATTCCGAATGAATAAAATTCATGGAGCTTTGCGGCTGTCAGGGTGTCAGGATTTGCCTCCATTGTTATTTCAGCAGAGTTTTCAACATTAAACAGTTTAAATGTTGAAAAAAGTATTTTTCTGACGGATTGTGCCGATAAAAGGGAGGGAGTTCCTCCGCCGAAATAGATTGTATCAATTTTTCTGCCGCCGCAAAGACCTGAATATCTTTCAAGGTTTCTTATAACTGCATCTGTATAGAGATTTTCATTTCTTCTTGAATATGATACCGAATAAAAATCACAGTACGGGCATTTTACTGCACAGAACGGCACATGGATATAAAGCCCGAGATTTTTTTTATCAGACATCATTTCTGTTGTTCTTGTCAAGGTCGCAGACAAATGCACTGAAAAGTTTTCCGAGAACATAGGCTGAAACTATTGCAATCAATGCGGAAAGATTTGAACCGTAATCAGTTACGAATACTATTATTGTATATATAAAGGCTATTCCCATTACAATACTGTTGAAAATTGTTGATTTAAGACCATTGACGCAATGTTTTCCGCAGTTTTTGCATACTACTCCCTTTGAAGTCATTCCTCCTGCAATAAGTTTCTGAAAGAATGAAAATGATTTTTCATGGCAGTACGGGCATTCATATTTTTTCATATACATTCTCCTTTATAATTTTAATCAGATGATTATTTTCTAATATGCAGATTTATTTTGTAGGGGCGACCATTGGTCGCCCGTTTTGGTTTATCAATGATTTTATTGATTGACCGATGATTTTTCATACAGAAAACAAATATCCAGATTTATGGTTTAACCATAATTCGGGCGGGCGACCGATGGTCGCCCCTACAGGGTAAATAAAAAAATCCGGTGCGTGTTATCCGTCTAAATTGCAACGGGCGACCAATGGCCGCCCCTACAGAATAGTTGTTATTCATCAAGCTTTAAAACGCTCATAAATGCCTCCTGCGGAACTTTTACAGTTCCGAGCTGACGCATACGCTTTTTACCTTCTTTCTGTTTTTCAAGCAGTTTTTTCTTTCTTGTTATATCGCCGCCATAGCATTTTGCAAGTACGTCCTTACGCATAGCCTTTACAGTTTCACGGGCTATGACTTTTCCGCCTATTGCAGCCTGAATCGGTATTTCAAAAAGCTG
>DJFA01000016.1:13252-13725 GCA_002431975.1 Ruminococcus sp. UBA5884 | reverse complement strand
GTATGGACTATAAATGACAGAGCATCAACTACATCTCCGTTGAGAAGAATATCAAGCTTGACAAGCTTTGACGGCATATATCCGAGCATTTCATAATCAAATGAAGCATATCCCTTTGTGCGTGATTTGAGTGCATCAAAGAAATCATATACTATTTCATTGAGAGGGAGTTCATAATGAATAGAAACTCTTGTATCATCAAGATATTTCATATCCTTGAATATTCCACGTCTGTCCTGACATAAATCCATTATATTTCCGACAAATTCGGAAGGTGCAAATATATCAGCCTTTACCATAGGTTCTTCAGCACTTGCTATAAGTGCAACATCAGGGTAATTTGTCGGATTGTCGATATATACAGTATCACCGTTTGTGAAGTTTACTTTATATATAACAGACGGTGCAGTTGTTATAAGGTCAAGATTATATTCACGTTCAAGTCTTTCCTGAATTATTTCCATATGGAGAAG
>DJFA01000016.1:2355-13120 GCA_002431975.1 Ruminococcus sp. UBA5884 | reverse complement strand
AAATCGCCGTATTTAGCTCCGTCAGCCGGATAAATTCCTGAGAAAACCATAGGATTTACTTTTCTGTAGCCCGGCAGAGCCTTTTCGCATGGATTTTCAGCATTTGTTACAGTATCTCCCACCTGAGTGTCACCTATGCTTTTTATTGAGGCTGAAATATATCCTACATCTCCGGCATTGAGGAAACCTGTGTTTATATGTTCAGAAGCGTCCATATATCCGGCTTCGACAACTGTAAATTCAGCACCTGTTGCCATAAGTCTTATTGTATCACCTGTTTTTACAGAACCTTCCTTTATTCGCACATATATTATAACTCCCTTGTATGCGTCATAATAGCTGTCGAATATAAGAGCCTGAAGCGGAGCATTGTTATCTCCCTTTGGTGCAGGAATATCAGTTACTATCCTTTCAAGGACTTCTTCAATATTTATGCCCATTTTAGCGGATATTCTCGGAGCGTCCATAGCCGGTATGCCTATAACGTTCTCAACCTCGGCACATACTCTTTCAGGGTCGGCAGACGGCAAATCTATCTTGTTTACTACCGGAACTACCTCAAGGTCATGTTCGATTGCAAGATATGTGTTTGCAAGAGTCTGAGCCTCTATTCCCTGAGAGGCATCAACGACAAGTATAGCTCCCTCACAGGCGGCAAGTGAACGTGATACCTCATAGTTGAAATCGACATGGCCGGGGGTATCGATAAGATTGAAAATATAGTCATTGCCGTCTTTTGCCCTGTATGAAAGGCGTACAGCTCTGGCTTTTATAGTGATTCCTCTTTCACGTTCGATATCCATATTGTCAAGAAGCTGTTCCTCCATATCACGTTTTGCAACAGTTTCAGTTTTTTCAAGTATGCGGTCGGCAAGAGTTGATTTGCCGTGGTCTATATGTGCTATAATGCAGAAATTACGGATATTTTCTATTGACAAAATATATTCCCTCCATAAAGATAAATTATTCTTTATTATATCATAACCGCATGATTTTGTAAATAACGCAAATTCGATATAGGAATTTTTCATTTATTATGTAGGGGCGACCATTGGTCGCCCGCCGTAATTATGGTTAAACCATAAATTCGATATTTGTTTTCTGTATTGAAAATCATTGGTCGTCTGATTAAATTCATGGTGAATCCAACGGGCGACCAATGGTCGCCCCTACAAAACAAATCCGAATTTCAGATAAACGAATTACAAAAAATAATCATTGAATTGGCGTTAAATTATGGTTGAACCATAACAGAATAAAAGAAAATTTCATTGATTAAACGCTGTTTATGTACAAATTATGTATTAATTAAAGGATAATAATAAAATTAACACTTTATTAAATAATTTTTTCTGAAAATGTGGTATAATAATAAATAGTTACTCTTTTTTGCAGATTTACATATCTGTATCATGACAATTATAATTAACAATGAAAGGAGATTTTTTAATGTCAAAGTATAGTTTCTCACATATTACCCCGAAAATTGAAGAACTTTCCGCTTTATGCAGAAACAACTACAATATCGAGCCTGAACTCTATCAGAAATATGAGGTTAAAAGAGGTCTTCGTGATATCAACGGCAAAGGCGTTGTTGCCGGACTTACCGATATAAGCGAGGTCTGCTCAAGCAAAACCGTAAACGGCGAAAGCGTTCCCTGTGACGGAAAACTCTATTACAGAGGAATTGATATAGAGGATATCGTAAAGGGCTTTATCGATGAAAAAAGATTCGGCTTTGAAGAAACCGTTTATCTGCTGCTTTTCGGTGAACTCCCTGATGCTGATGAACTTAAAACCTTCAATTCACTTCTTTCTGATTTCAGACAGCTTCCTAACTCATTTGTAAGAGATGTAATTATGAAATCTCCGAGCAGTGATATGATGAATACACTTGCAAAATGCGTTCTTACCCTTTACTCATATGATGACAATGCAAATGATACATCAATTCCCAATGTTCTGCGTCAGTGCATGGAGCTTATAGCCCTTTTCCCATTGCTTTCAGTATACGGATATCAGGCTTATGCACATTATAAAAATAATGAGAGCCTTATAATTCATCCTCCTAAAAGAGAACTTTCAACTGCGGAAAATATTCTTTATGCACTCCGTCCTGACAGCCGCTATACAGAGCTTGAAGCAAGAATACTTGATATTGCACTTGTTCTCCATGCAGAACATGGCGGCGGAAACAATTCAACATTCACAACTCATGTTGTTACTTCATCAGGAACAGACACATATTCAACCATAGCTGCATCACTTGGTTCTCTCAAAGGTCCTAAACATGGCGGTGCAAATATAAAGGTTGTCCAGATGTTTGAAGATATGAAAAAATCAGTTAAAAACTGGAACAGCGATGATGAAATAAAGGATTATTTAAGAAAACTCCTCCATCGTGAAGCATTTGACAAATCCGGTCTTATATACGGTATGGGTCATGCTGTATACTCCATTTCCGACCCGAGAGCGAGAATTTTCAAACAGTATGTGGAAAAGCTTTCTGTTGAAAAAGGTCTTGATGATGAATTTGCTCTCTATTCAAATGTTGAAAGACTTGCTCCGCAGGTAATAGCTGATGAGAGAAAAATATATAAGGGAGTAAGTGCAAACGTTGACTTCTACAGCGGATTCGTTTACAGAATGCTCAATATTCCGTCAGAACTCTATACACCGATATTTGCTGTATCAAGAATTGCAGGCTGGTCAGCTCACAGAATTGAAGAGCTTATCAATGCAAACAAGATTATAAGACCGGCTTATAAAGCTGTAGCCGAACACGTTGAATATAAAAAAATTGCCACCAGATAAATTTTTTTCTTATATGTCGGATATGAAGAAACAAATCTTCATATGCCGGCAGTTTTTTTATCTGATTTAACGCCAATTCGATGAATGTTATTTGTAGGGGCGAACTGTGTTCGCCCGCACGGTTTACAGTATGCCCCAACGGGCGAACACAGTTCGCCCCTACAGATTATGAAGAAAATTTCTTATTTTCAATCATAAAATTTTGTTGTCGAATTGGCGTTCATATTAATGCAGGAAAGTTTATAAATCCTGCAAAAATTAAGTCGGGAATAAATTTTTTAAGTTTTTATCAAGATTTTGATTTTTTTTTAAGTTTACCCCTTGACAAGCTTAAAATTATGTTGTATTATAATATCATAAAGTTAATATTGCTGAACAATGATGTTCGTTGAGTTTGCGGAATATGATGAAAAATGAAACTGCTTATATGGTTTCTTTCACATATGCCTTTGCAAAACAACGGGCATTTTCTATTTTTTACCTTATTTTTCAGAGGAGGAATTTATTTTATGTTAAAGGAAGGTCAGATAAGAATCCCTTCAGGCTGTGCTATATCAGGTATTTTTTCAAAAAAAGGAAAAAGACTTAACGGTCAGTCTATAATCGATTCAATAGCTACTATGCATGACCGTTCAAATGGTCTTGGAGGCGGTTTTGCAGGCTATGGAATTTATCCTCAGTATAAAGATGCTTATGCTTTTCATGTTTTCTTTGACGATGTGGATTCAAAACAGAAATGTGAAAAATTCCTTGACCAGCATTTTGATGTTATAAATCTCTCAAAAATTCCTGTAAGAAAGGTAAAGTCCATTACAAATGAACCGCTTATAATGCGTTATTTCGTAAAGCCTCTGCCTAACAAGCTCAAGGAAAGCCAGCTTGATGAAGATGAATTTACCGTTCAGTGCGTAATAAGGATAAATACCTATATTGATGGTGCATACGTCTTTTCAAGCGGAAAAAATATGGGAGTTTTCAAAGCTGTCGGATTCCCTGAAGATGTCGGAGAATTTTACAGACTTGAAGAATATGAAGGCTACTGCTGGACTGCCCACGGAAGATATCCGACAAATACCCCTGGCTGGTGGGGCGGTGCTCACCCGTTTGCAATGCTTGACTACTCAATAGTCCACAACGGCGAAATATCTTCATATGATGCAAACAGACGCTTTATCGAAATGTTCGGATATAAATGCAATCTTCTTACTGATACGGAAGTTATCACTTATATAATAGATTATCTGCACAGAAAACAGAAACTCACTCTTAAAGAAGTCGCTGAAGTTATAGCTGCTCCTTTCTGGGAAACTATCGAAAGAATGCACCCTGAGGACAGAGAAAGACTCACATATTTCAGAAATACTTTTGCCAATATGCTTATAACAGGCCCTTTCTCAATTCTGCTCGGCTTCAACGGAGGCATGATGGCTCTTAATGACCGCCTTAAACTCCGTTCAATGGTTATCGGCGAAAAGGACGATATGGTATATATGGCAAGTGAGGAATGTGCAATCAGAGTTATTGAACCGGAACTCGACAAAATCTGGTCGCCTAAAGGCGGAGAACCGGTTATTGTTACTTTGGAGGAGGGTGTTGAATAATGTCTATCAATTACTTTTTGCCTGAATATGAAATTCACAGAAATACTGACAGATGTATTGCCTGCCGTGTCTGTGAAAGACAATGTGCAAATGAGGTTCATTACTATGATGCTGACCTCGGAAAAATGATGTGCGATGAAACAAAATGTGTAAACTGTCACAGATGCGTTGCATTATGTCCTACAAGAGCTCTTAAAATTGTAAAGTCTGACCATACTTTCAAGACCAATGCAAACTGGTCTGCCCAGACTATTACTGAAATATACAAACAGGCTGAAACAGGCGGTGTTCTCCTTTCAGCAATGGGAAATCCTAATCCGCTCCCTGTCTACTGGGACAAGATTCTCATAAATGCTTCACAGGTTACAAACCCTCCTATCGACCCTCTGCGTGAACCTATGGAAACAAGAACATTCCTCGGTGCAAAGCCTTCAAAGATTGAACGTGACGCTGACGGAAAAATCGTAAACAACCTTTCAAGTCAGTTAAAGCTTGAAGTTCCGATAATGTTCTCTGCTATGTCATTCGGTTCTATCAGCAAAAATGCTCATGAAAGCCTTGCAAGAGCCGCTTCTGAACTCGGTACTTACTATAATACAGGTGAAGGCGGTCTGCATAAGGATTTCTATAAATACGGAAAAAATACTATAGTACAGGTCGCATCAGGACGTTTCGGCGTTCATAAGGATTACCTCGAAGCCGGTGCTGCTATAGAAATCAAAATGGGTCAGGGTGCAAAACCGGGTATCGGCGGTCACCTTCCGGGAGTAAAGAATGTAGGAGAAGTTTCAAAAACACGTATGACTCCTGAAGGTTCAGATGCAATATCTCCTGCACCTCACCATGATATATATTCAATTGAAGACCTCCGTCAGCTTGTATTCTCGCTCAAGGAAGCAACTGAATACAAAAAGCCTGTAATAGTAAAGATTGCTGCCGTTCATAATGTTGCTGCAATTGCTTCAGGTATCGCAAGAAGCGGTGCTGACATAATCGCAATAGACGGTTTCAGAGGCGGTACTGGTGCTGCTCCTACAAGAATCCGTGACAATGTCGGTATTCCGATTGAACTTGCTCTTGCAGCCGTTGACCAGCGTCTGAGAGATGAGGGCATAAGAAACAGAGTTTCAATAGTTGTCGGCGGTTCTATAAGAAGTGCTTCAGATGTAGTAAAAGCTGTTGCTCTTGGTGCTGATGCCGTTTATATCGGTACTGCCGCCTGTATCGCAATGGGCTGTCATCTTTGCAGAAGCTGCCATCAGGCAAAATGCAACTGGGGTATTGCTACTCAGCGTCCTGACCTTGTAAAGCGTCTTAATCCTGATGTCGGTGCAGAACATCTTGTAAACCTTGTTTCTGCATGGAATCATGAAATTAAGGAAATCATGGGCGGTATGGGTATAAACTCAATCGAAGCCATGAGAGGCAACCGCCTTATGCTCAGAGGCGTTGGTCTTAACGAAAAGGAACTTCAGATACTCGGCATAAGCCATGCCGGAGAGTAAGGTTAAGGAGAATGCATTATGAAACGTGTTTATGTTAATGAAGAATGGTGTCTTGGCTGTCATCTCTGCGAATATTACTGTGCTTTTGCAAACTCAGGCATATCCGACATGGCAAAGGCTCTCAAGGGTGTAACTATCAATCCGAGAATTAAAATAGAGGAAAAGGATAATATAAGCTTTGCAGTTTCATGCCGTCACTGTGAAGACCCTCTCTGCGTGAAAAGCTGCATAACAGGTGCTCTTACCATAAATGACGGTGTTATCTGCGTCAACAAGGATAAATGCATAGGCTGCTATACCTGCATACTTGCCTGTCCGTACGGAGCTGTAATGCCTGCCGATGACGGTCATACAATCCAGAAATGCGAGCTTTGCACCAAAAATTCATTCGGCGAGCCTGTCTGCGTAAAGGGCTGCCCGAATAAAGCTATCGTTTTTGAAGAACGTCAGGGAAAGGAGTAAGGCTTTTATGAATTATGTTATTATCGGAAATTCAGCTGCCGCAATAGGCTGTATAGAGGGTATCAGAAAAATTGATGAGGAAGGTTCTATAACTCTTATTTCAAGCGAAAATCATCATACTTATTCAAGACCTCTTATTTCATATCTCCTCTATGGAAAAACTGATGAGGAACGCATGAAATACCGTCCTGACAGCTTTTATTCAGACAATAAGGTAAAGACTCTGCTCGGCAGAACTGTTACTTCAATAGACAGCGAAAAAAGAACTGTTACCGTTGACGGAAAAGATAAGATAAAATATGACAAGCTCCTTGTTGCAACCGGTTCAAGACCATTTGTTCCTCCTATGGACGGTCTTGAAAACGTAAAGAATAAATTCTCATTTATGACTCTTGATGATGCAAAGGCTCTTGAAAAGGCTCTTTCTCCGGAATCAAAAGTTCTGATAGTCGGTGCAGGTCTTATCGGTCTTAAATGTGCAGAAGGCATAAATCATCTTGTAAAGAAACTTACTGTAATTGACCTTGCCCCGAGGATTCTTCCGAGAAACCTTGACGAAAAAGGTTCATCAATGATTCAGAAACATATGGAGAAATCAGGAGTCGAATTTTTCCTTGGAACAAGCGTAAAGCATTTTGATGAAAACAAGGCTCAGCTTACAAACGGAAAAACTGTTGAATTTGATGTTCTTGTACTTGCTGTCGGAGTACGTCCGAATACTGAACTTGTCGCAGAAGCCGGCGGAAAAGTAAACAAGGGTATCTGTATCAATCAGTTCTGCCAGACATCTCTTTCAAATGTATATGCCGCAGGTGACTGCACTGAAAGCCATGATATAACAGATGGTCAGGACAGAGTGCTTGCTCTCCTCCCTAACGCATATATGCAGGGCGAAACTGCCGGTATGCATATGGCTGGTGCTGAAAAACCATACAACAAGGCTATTCCTATGAATGCAGGCGGATTTTTCGGACTCCATATCATAACATCAGGTCTTGTTGAAACAGGTGACTGCGATGAATATGTTTCTGAAAGCAACGGAAACTATAAAAAACTTATCTATAAGGATAATCTCCTCAAAGGCTATATGCTCGTGGGAGATGTTTCAAGAGCCGGTATCTATACAAAACTTATCCGTGAACAGATTCCGCTTGATACTATAGATTTTGAACTCATAAAGGAAAAACCTCAGCTTATGGCTTTTTCAAGAGCTGACAGAGCTGAACAACTCGGAGGTGTTAAATAATGAAAATCGAAGCAAAAGAAAAAGATAATTCACTTATGCATTTCCAGAAGCTTAATGAGATAATAAGAGATACTGCCGACAGAAATATTACAATCAATGACTGTATCGGTCAGAGATTTATCGGAAGCGGTATTTCAAACAAAAATATAGTTATCAACGGAACTCCGGGAAATGCTCTCGGTGCATACCTCAACGGTGCTGAAATAACCGTAAACGGCAACGCTCAGGACGCAACAGGAGATACCATGAATGACGGCACTATCATCATTCACGGCTCATCAGGAGATGCAACAGGCTATGCAATGAGAGGCGGAAAAATTTTTGTCCGTGACAATGCAGGCTATCGTGCAGGTATCCATATGAAAGCATATAAGGAAAAATTCCCTGTGCTTATAATAGGCGGTTCAGCCGGTTCATTCCTCGGCGAATATCAGGCAGGAGGCGTAATTGTGGTTCTCGGACTCAACAGCCACAGCACTGATGCTCCTGTTGGATATTTCTGCGGAACAGGTATGCATGGCGGTGCTATATATCTTTGCTGCGAAAAACTTCCGGAAAGCCTTCCGAAACAGGTCGCTGCAAGAAAAGCAAATTCCGATGATATGGCGAAAATTGAGGAATATATAAGCGAATACTGCGATATATTCAGCTATGACAAGAACAGGATTCTTTCAAAAACTTTCTATGTTCTTACTGCAAACTCAAAAAATCCTTATAAGCGTCTTTACACAAACAATTAATTATGATATAATTGCTATGTGCTTTTGAATATGGCAAGGGTATTTTTAAAAGCCCTTGCCTTTTTTTATGAATACAGTGTGTTTTTTGATTTTTAAATATTTAACGCAAATCCGATGGATTGTTTCTGTAGGGGCGACCATTGGTCGCCCGCCGAATTATGGTTAAACAATAAATTTGATATTTGTTTTCTGCATAGAAAATCGTTGGTTAACGCCAATTCGATGGTTATTAATTTGTAGGGGCGAACTGTGTTCGCCTGCTCGGTTTACAGCATACCCCAACGGGCGAACACAGTTCGCCCCTACAGAATAAACAAAAAATTTCTTGTTTTCAATTATAAAATTTCGTTGTCGAATCAGCGTTATTTTAAAAAAATTTTATGGAGGTTCTCTGGATATGAGCTATTCAACCAATGATGTAATAAGCTTTGTACAGGAAAATGATGTCAAGTTTATAAGACTCAGTTTCTGTGATATATTCGGCAATATGAAAAATATTGCAATTATGCCGTCTGCCCTTAAAAATGCTATAGTCAATGGCGTTTCAATAGATGCTTCCGCCTTTACAGGCTTTGCATATGAAAACCATTCAGACCTTTTGCTTATGCCTGATGTTTCAACTCTTACAGTTCTTCCTTGGCGACCGCAGTCAGGACGTGTAATGCGTTTTTTCTGTGATATCAAGTCACCTGACGGAAACGCTTACGGCGGAGATGTAAGAACTGCTCTTAAAGATACTGTAAACTGGGCTAAGAAAAAAGGCTATACCTGTGAAGTAGGCACTGAATGCGAATTTTTCCTCTTTAAAACAGATGAAAACGGCGACCCTACCAAAATACCAAATGATAATGCAAGCTATCTTGATGTTGCTCCTCTTGACAAATGCGAAAATGTAAGACGTGAAATATGCCTTACTCTTGAGGAAATGGGATTTTCTCCTGAAAGCTCAAGGCATGAATACGGATTCGGTCAGAATGAAATTGATTTCAGACATGATAATATGCTTACTGCTGCGGATAATCTCGCTCATTTTAAAAGCATTGTAAAAACCATTGCTGCAAAAAATGGTCTTTATGCCTCATTTATGCCGAAGCCTCTCAAACGTCAGCATGGAAACAGCCTTCATATAAATATTTCCGTCAGAAAAAACGGAAAGAATATTTTTTCATCATCTGAAAAAAATCAGTCCGCTGATGCTGAACACTTTATCGCAGGAATACTTAACCGCATAAGGGAAATAACTGCATTTTTAAATCCTACTACAAATTCATACAGAAGATTCGGCGAATGCCTTGCTCCTAAATATATCGACTGGTCATATCAGGCTCGTTCACATCTTATCAGAATTCCTAATGCAACCCCTGAAAATGCAAGAATGGAACTCCGTTCAGCTGACCCTGCCTGCAATCCTCATATAGCTTTTAATCTTATTCTCCGTGCAGGAATAGAGGGAATTGAAAATAAAACTGAACTTATGCCTCAGAAATCAGATATTTCCGATGTTTCCGGTCTTGAAATGCTCCCTGAAAGCCTTCATGAAGCATTTGAACTCGCTTCATCAAGTGAATTTATCAGAAACAGCCTTTCTGATGAAATACTCAATCCTCTTTACAGTGCATGGAAAAATACTCTCAGATTATACGATGATGCAGAGGATAAGGAACTTTTTGAAGATAATTTCTATTTTAATTCAACATATTTCAATTCAATTTAAGGTGGTGTCAGTGAATGGAAAGAGTGCTTTTGATTTCCGGCTCGTCCAAAGGTCTGGATATGCTTGTACAGCTTATCCGTTCGGCTGGAAATTATGAAATATCAGCTCTTTCAGCCGGAAATGAGGCAAGACGCATTATAAATCATAAGGAATTTGAACTTATAATTATAAATGCTCCTCTTTCTGATGAATTTGGTCATGAACTCTCAATAGATATTGCAGAAAAAACCAGCTCAGGAGTAGTACTTATATGCAAGGCGGAAATTTCTGAAGATGTATCGGATAAAGTTGGCGATTACGGCGTATTTGTCGTTTCAAAGCCTCTTAACAAGACTATGTTCTTTCAGGCTTTGAAGCTCGTATCAGCCGCACGGTCAAGGATTCTCGGAATAAGAAATGAAAATGTAAGGCTTCAGTCAAAAATTGAAGAAATACGGCTTATAAACAGGGCAAAATGCACTCTTATGCAGTATCTCAAATTTACTGAACCTCAGGCTCACAGATATATTGAAAAACAGGCTATGGATTTGCGAAAAACCAAAGCAGAGGTCGCTCAGACAATACTCAAGACATATGAACTCTAAAGGGCAGGATTTTCTGCCCTTTTTTAACGCCAATTCGATGATTATTATTTGTAGGGGCGAACTGTGTTCGCCCGCTCAAAATTCCAGTAAATCCAACGG
>DJFA01000016.1:1296-2280 GCA_002431975.1 Ruminococcus sp. UBA5884 | reverse complement strand
TCAATCATAAAATTTTGTTGTCAGATTAGCGTTAATTAACTTCAATTGTTTAAAATAACGGTTTTTATTTATTTTTTTATTCAAAACATACTGATTTTTCTGAATTTTATGAATTGTTGCTTAACAGCAATATAAACATTATACAAAAGTATTGATTTTTTTTATCAACTAATGTATAATTTATTTATAAGCGATTTTTTGAATAGGAGACTTTTAACTGTTAAAATAAAATAATAAAAAGTTATGATATTGCTGTTGACTTTTATAAAATAAAGGAACTTACAAAAATGATTAAAACATTTAAAGTAATGCTTTGTCCGAACAATAAACAGAAAACAAAGTTATTTGAATGTGCAGGAACAGCAAGATTTGCGTATAACTGGGCATTAAACTATCAACAGATGAATTATGATATCGGCAATGATTTTATATCAGATTGTGACCTGAGAAAAGTTCTGACTTATCTTAAAAAAAATAAAGATAAATTCAAATGGCTTAATCATTATAGTAATAATATTGCAAAACAAGCTGTAAAAGATGCTTGCAGAGCATATAAAAACTTTTTTAGTGGTATTGCAAAATATCCGAAGTTTAAGAGCAGAAAGAAGTCAAAACCAAGTTTTTATGCAGATACTTGCAAAATCCAATTTACAGATACTCATATTAAACTTGAAAAAATAGCTGACAGCACAAGAAAAAACCGTGCAAAAGTTAATTGGATAAGACTTGCAGAACATAGCAGAATACCTTTGAATTGTAAATATTATAATCCAAGAGTAACATTTGATGGTCTGAACTGGTGGATTTCAGTAGGTATTGAATGTTCAGAAAATACAGAAAAACCACTGAATGAGGGTATGGGCATTGATATAGGTATAAAAGAACTTGCAGTATGTTCAGATAAAAATACCTATAAAAATATTAATAAGACCGCAAAAGTCGGAAAACTAAAGAAGAAAAAGCATAAATTACAGCGTAAAATAT
>DJFA01000016.1:0-1120 GCA_002431975.1 Ruminococcus sp. UBA5884 | reverse complement strand
AAAACCAAAGTTTATAGTTCTGGAAGATTTGAATGTAAAAGGAATGATGAAGAATAAACACTTAGCCAAAGCCATACAGGAACAATGCTTTTATGAATTTTACAGACAGACAGAATACAAATGCTGTTGGAATAATATTGAGTTTATAACAGCAGACAGGTATTATCCGTCAAGTAAGATGTGTTGCTGTTGCGGCAATATCAAAAAAGATTTAAAACTGAAAAACAGAACATATATCTGTGCTGAATGTGGTAACATAACAGACAGAGATTATCAGGCAAGTGTGAATTTAAAGAGATACAAAGAATTAACGGCATAGCCCGTTAGTACCGATACGTTAGTCGGGAATTTAAGCCTTTGGAGTGTTATATCAAACGAAAATAGCTTTTAAGCAAAATCGGACACATTGAAAAAGGAATGAAACATAAAAGTTATAATATTTGTAACTTTTTGTTTAGTTGTTATAGCTTTTTATAAGTTTTCAGTAACGGATAACTATGCCGATTACCCTTATCAGCACCGTCTCGAATGACGAAGTGCATGCTACCGATAATGGTAAAAAAACCAGCTGTGGTATTAAATATAATACCGGAGACAATCTCCGTAAATACAAGTCTGGTGAACCATTGAACGATCTCGATTCAATGATAGATGCTGTTTCAAAGCTTACCTGCCAGAAATGCAAGGAAGTTATTTCTAAGAAAATTATCAAGGAAACCAATAAACAGCAAGCCCGTGAAGAAAAAGAAATGAAAAAGAAGGAAAAGGCTCAGAAACATACAAGAGATATTCCTCAGCCGCCTCCTGCACCTGTACAGAAACCCGCACCTTCCCCGCAGAATTCTGCTCCGCTGCCTCCTCTTAAAGCAGACGCTCCGGAAATTATACATAATTCTGCTCCGGTCAGACAAGCCGAAAATGTCCACCGCTTCAAACCTTCATATGCATCGGATATTTATCAGCCGCAGCAGCCTGTTAATACAGTAAATCCTCCTGTGAACGATTTTAATAAACCTTCCGGAATTTCTGATATTAATACTGTTCCTGAAATAAAGCCGGTTTCTGCTCCGAAATCTGAAAATGATGATATCATGAAGCAGTTTGCAGTGCCGCCGACACC
>DJFA01000045.1:7067-11689 GCA_002431975.1 Ruminococcus sp. UBA5884 | reverse complement strand
AGAGCAGATGACTGACTGTCAACCGTATCCGAAGCAGATGTTTTTGAAGCTGCTGACGATATGCCGGAATCTGTTCCTGATGAAGATGATGCCATATCCTGCGAAGTACAGCCTGCAAGAGTCAGGAGAGCTGTAAGCTGGATAAGTATTGATTTTTTCATATGTAATACTCCTTTCATAATTATTTTTCTGTTCTTTAATCGTTGTTTAAAGTATATCATATCATCAGCCGGATTAAATGTCAATACTGTGAAATTATGATGAAAATTAAAAAAGCAGATTTAACGCAAATTCGATGAATTGTTGTTCTGTAGGGGCGACCTTGGTCGTCGCCCGCCTGAAATTCCGATAAATCTAACGGGCGACCGATGGTCGCCCCTATTACTTAATCATTCTGTATTTCTTCAAAAGTTATTTTATTTTCATTCGCATAATTTTCTGCTTCAGACTGTTTTTTGCCTTTTATAACCAAACTTTCTATTGTAACAGAATCATTATTATCATCATGAGTATAACCGACTGATTCATTTGAAATAGTTTTAACGCTTTCAGGGATTATAATTTCTTTAAGATTCATGCATGAAAAGAAAGCTCCGTCACCTATTGACACTGTTTTATCAGGAATTTCAAGCTTTTCAACCGCAGTCCATGCAAATGCACCCTCGCCTATTTCAGTAATTCCTGCCGGAAGATTTATATCTTTAAGGGCATCACATTCATAGAAAAGATAATCCGGTATACTGTCAATATTTTCACTTAACTGAGCCTTTACAATGCTGTCACTACAGGCATATGCCGCTTCACCTATTTTTTCAACCGAATCCGGAATAACAGCCTCAGTAAGACCATCACATTTATAAAATGCATAACTTCCGATTTCAGTAACGGTTTTCGGAATTTCAACATTTTCAAGAATACTGCATGATGCAAAGGCACTTTCAGACAGAACTTCAAGATTTGCACTTAATTTTACATATTTGAGTTTAAAATCGTTTGCAAATGCACCGTTTTCAATTCTTTTTACTGTATCAGGAATATTTACTGCAATAATTGAAGCATTTGAATTTTCAACCTCTTTATCATCATATCCGTTGAAAGCATTCTGACCTATTGCAGAAACTATTTTTCCGTCAATTTTTTCAGGGATTCCTATTCTGAGCGAAGAACCTTTATAACTGGTAATAGTAACTGTTCCATCACTGTTTTCGGAATATTCAAAATTTGAAGGGGCTGTTTCAACTATTTTTTCAGCCGGATTAGTATTGCCGTTACAGGCTGTAAGCAATGCAGCAGCCGCAAATATTACTGCTGTTATTTTCAATTTCATATATTTCAGTGCCTTTCTCAGAATATTCTTGATTTTACAAGAGCCGAAGTAATCAATGTCCATGCAAGGTTATATCCCAGAATAATTGAAGGATTGAAATTCTGCACTGAATTCATACATATAAATGCGGAAGCGAGAATTATTCCGAGCACTGAAGCCGCACACTGCATTATCATGCCGGCAACAAAATTCCTTCTTAAATTTCCGGAATCGGTTATAAGCTTAATCATTGTTGAAATATCGCCCTCATGAGCCATTGATGCACTTGTTGAAGGTGCGGAATGAGTTTCAACGTCAAAATCCTTATGACAGTCAGAATCAAGTACTTTAAAATATTCCTCAGGAATATCAAATACCTGTGAAAGCCTTTCAGCTGTGACAAGTGAATCACTGTTTTTTATAATAAGTTTTATTTTATGTTCAGCCATTTCAGATGTCCAGTATTTGACTTCCGGGTCAGCCTTGAGTTTTACAATGAAAGCTGCGGCAAGGTTTCCCGATACTGAAAGATATACAACATCATGACCGTTTTTGGTATATTCAGCTTCAACTGATTCAAGCGGCAGACCTTCAATGCTGTGCTTTTCCATAAGCTGACGGTTTCCGAGCAAAATTCTTCTGTTTGATATCCAGCCGCTGACACCGCATTTATCTTCATATGAACAGCTTTCAACGCTTCTGAAAATATCCTTTTTACCGTCTGCAATTTTTAAGAACATATGTTCAAGAATACTTTCTGACTGAATTGCAAGGCTTCCCGCATCGATTATTGCATCATCTATCTTTGAATCTGAAAACATCTTTATTCCGGCAAGAATCACTGAATTTTCAGGGAAAAGGTCAGGAGAACAAGCCATAATTGCATTTACATCATAGAAATCCTCAACGCTCTGATAACCAAGCATAAGGCCGGAAGTTTCTGAATATTCCCTTGATACTGAATCAAGCGGCAGATTTACGACTATTGAAACAGCCATACAGCTGCATAATGACATACACATTGCAAAGACAGAAAAGCATACAGGAGCTATGCTTCCTGAATATGCTGAACGGTTCACAAGCGGCAGAAGCAGTGACAGTATAAATGATATTGCGGTAAATGCCGGTACTGCATACATACAGAACTTGTCGGCAATATCGCTTGAATATGTGTATTTCAAAAAATCCTTTAAAAAATCAGTTTTCCTTGCAGCAGCCACTACCGGATAATCGTCAGTACAGCCTTTTGCAAGCTTTTCAGCTGTATCCTCATTATCTACACAGAACATCGCATATTTTTTTCTTGAATCATCAGAAACAAATTCAAAATTCCTCATTGCCCTGTCGGCAATAAGATACTTCCCTATCGTATTGAACAATAAGGAAACTATTCCGATACATATATAGATATAGACCTGACCCTTTTCAAGCAGCTCCGTATTTATAAGCATTGCAGCAGCGGCAATAAGCGATGAAATAATGCTGACTGCTGCCATACTGTCACAGTCGGCATGACGTTTAAACAGCTTTTTTATACCGCTTAAAACCATTGTAAAGGAAAGAGCAAGAGCAACTATTCCCATTATTATCTGAATAAATATAAATCCCTGCGGTGAAACAGATGATTTCAAAGCACTGAATATCGGGAAATTATTAGTATCAGCAAGAGTTATATATGCACATAACACTGAAAGTATCACAAGAGTAATAATTCTTGTATGCAGAGATGCTTTAAGTTCCTGTATATCATGAAATATTGAATCGGAATCCTCCGGTTTTTCATAGTCCTCGATATGACTTTTTATTTCAGGGATATTGTCAGCAGATGATTTTTTATTCTCATCATCTGTCGGGAATGTTTTCAATTCATCGAATGTCATTGAAAAGAAATCAGTATCAGGAGTTGATTTTATTTCAATATCAATACGCTGAGAGCCTCTTTTTCTTCGGCGGTGATTTTCTTTTTTGAGCTTCACAGCCTCTGAAATTTCAGAAATTTTTGACAGAACCGAACTGCCTGAAGAATTTTTTCCTGACAGGAATTCAGCTTTAAGCAGTTTTTTATTATTTTCCGCTTCTTTTTTCATATATCTTATGTTATTCTCAGGATTTTTAATAATTTTTGAAGGCTTGTCGCCGGTACTTATATCCTTTGCCTGAGTAACAGCTATATCTTCATCATCTGTCTGTTTTTCAGAATCAGCAATTATCGGTATATCAAATTTATCTGTAAACTCCCTGTTTCTTTTCTGTACAGCTTCAGGCTGAACTTTCTGATTTTCAGCTTTATCAAATTCTGAAACGGAGTTTTTATTCATAGTATCCGGATTCCCCCCTATTCAGCAGATTTAATACGCTGTCTTACAGCTTCATACATAAAAATTCCGCCTGCAACCGAAGCATTGAGAGAAGTTACCTTTCCGAACATCGGAAGTTTAAGCAGAAAGTCACATTTTTCCTTTATAAGCCGTCCCATTCCGAAGCCTTCTGAACCTATAACAAGGGCAATACTTCCGGTAAGGTCAGTATCTGTATACAATTCGCCGCCTGCATCTGTTCCGTATATCCAGACTCCGTTTTCCTTGAGCGTGTCAATAGCGGAAGCAAGGTTTGAAACTCTTGCAACCGGCAGCCAGCTTGCAGCTCCGGCAGAGGTTTTATATACTATTGAAGTAAGTGAAGCACTTCTTCTTTTCGGAATGATTAAACCGTCAGCTCCGGCAGTTTCGGCAGTTCTTATCAGAGCACCGAGATTATGCGGGTCTTCTATTTCATCACATATAATGATAAAAGGCTTTGTACCTTTTTTTCGTGAAACATCAAGTATATCCTCAACAGAAACATACTGAGCAAAAGCTCCTACTGCTGCGACTCCCTGATGAACGCCGCCGTTTGCGAGCTGGTCAAGTTTTCTGTCATCGCAGTTTTTTACAACTATGCCCGCAGATTTTGCCATTGAGCATATTTTTCCGAGCAGACCTTTATTTGAGCTTATATAGATAGTATCAATGTTTTCATTGGATTTGAGTGCTTCCATGACAGGATTTCTGCCTATAATTATCTTTTCATCGATTTCTTTCATTGCAATCCTACTTTATAAAAATATTTCATGCATAAAAAAGCATGATTAAACAAAACAACTCATAATGTATTATTATATCATTTTTCAGTATAAATTACAATATGTTAAATGTAAAAGAATATAAAAAAAAAGTTTTAAAAAAACTATTGACAGATTAAAAGTATTATGCTATAATAATGAAGCTGATTTAAGACAACTGAATATTTAAAATTATGGAGAGGTGTCCGAGTGGTT
>DJFA01000045.1:6842-6976 GCA_002431975.1 Ruminococcus sp. UBA5884 | reverse complement strand
CGAATCCCACCCTCTCCGCTTAAAAAAATTTTTTATTCAGAAGTATTGACAAATTGTTTTTATTATGATATAATATTAAAGCTGATTAAATCAGCATATTAATTTAATACATATGGAGAGGTGTCCGAGTGGTT
>DJFA01000045.1:0-6773 GCA_002431975.1 Ruminococcus sp. UBA5884 | reverse complement strand
GGTTCGAATCCCACCCTCTCCGTAATTTTTTCATCATATGGAGAACTACTCAAGTGGTGAAGAGGCGCCCCTGCTAAGGGTGTAGGTCGGGCAACCGGCGCGAGGGTTCAAATCCCTCGTTCTCCGTATTCAAAACACAGTTTTTTAACTGTGTTTTTTTTATGCCTTGACAAATGCCGTCTTTTATAGTATAATTCTTAAATATGAAACTGATTTTCAATTTCATTTTCTGAAAGGCGGGATTTTTTTATGTCTGCTTATAAAACAAGACAGCGTGAACTTATACTCAACTATCTTATTGAAAATAAAAATCATCATGTAATTGCTGATGATATTGCTGAACATCTTTCCGTTGGAAAATCAACTGTCTACAGATATCTTGACAGGCTTGTAAATGACGGAATCGTCAGAAAATACAATATCGCTGAGGGCAAAAGTGCCTGTTATCAGTATTCTGAAAATGTCAACTGTCACAACCATTATCATTTCAAATGCACTGAATGCGGAAGTCTTTTTCATATCGAATGCAGTCATATAGACAATATGACTCAGCATATATATCAGAGTCATAAATTCACTGTTGATTTATGCAAGACTGTTATATATGGAATTTGCGAATCATGCAGTAAAAAGGTGGATAAATAGATGAAAAAATTATTATCATTGTTTACAGCGGCTTTTCTTATTTTCATGACATCATGTACATCAACGGACAATAGTTCATCAGATGACAGCGGAAAAATAAAAATTTCTGCAACTCTCTTTCCGCAGTATGACTTTGCACGTCAGATTGCAGGAGATAAGGCAGAAATAACACTTCTTCTCCCCTCCGGAATGGACAGCCATTCATATGAGCCTACTCCGGCTGATATAATAAATATCAATAAATCCGACCTGTTTATATATACAGGTGAATATCTTGAAAGCTGGGCTAATGATATTGTAGGAGATATTGACACTGATAAAACTCATGTTCTTGATGTTTCATCAGGTATTCAGCTTGTAAAGGAAGAAGATGAGCATCATCATGACGATGAAGACGAACATCATGAAGAAGAACATCATCATGAATATGACCCTCATATATGGACAAGTCCTGTTATTGCAATGCAGATGGCTGACAATATCGCTGAGGCTTTATGCGAAACAGACAGCGTTAATTCAGATTACTACAAACAGAATGCTGAAAACTATAAAAAACAACTTCAGGAGCTTGACAGCGAATTCAGGGAAATTGTTGCAGACGGCAAAAGAAATACAATATATTTCGGCGGAAAATTCGCTCTTTACTATTTTACACAGGAATACGGACTTGATTATGTTTCTGCATTTGATTCATGTTCAGGAGAAACAGAACCAAGTGCAAAGGTAATGTCAGAAATGATAAGCAGCATAAAGGAAAACAATATCCCTGTTATCTATTATGAAGAAATAGCTGAACCGACCGTTGCAAATATGATAGCTGATGAAACCGGTGCAAAACCTCTGCTTTTCCACAGCTGTCACAATGTAACTCCTGAGGATTTCAGAAATGGTGTTACTTATATTGATTTGATGAAACAAAATGCTGTAAATCTCAGGGAGGGTCTTTCATGAGTGTAATTTCTGAAATATTTTCATATTCATTTCTTACAAGAGCCGTTTGTGTCGGAATACTTGTATCATTATGTTCAGCACTTTTAGGAGTAAGTCTTGTACTGAAAAGATTTTCAATGATTGGTGACGGACTTTCCCATGTCGGATTCGGTTCTCTTTCTATTGCCGTTGCAGTAGGAGCAGCACCGCTTCAGGTATCAGTTCCGGTTGTAATAATTTCTGCATTTTTGCTGCTGCGTCTTAATAAAAACAGCAGACTGAAAGGCGATTCTGCTATAGCCGTAATTTCAAGCAGTGCCCTTGCAATAGGCGTTATAGTTACATCGCTTTCATCAGGACTGAGTGCAGACCTTTGCAATTATATGTTCGGAAGTATTCTTGCCATGAGCAAAAGCGATGTATATTTAAGTATAATTCTTTCAGTAACAGTACTTATCATATTTATACTCTGTTACAACAGGATATTTGCGATAACATTTGATGAAGATTTTGCAGCGGCAACAGGCACTCATTCAAATATATATACAATGATACTTGCAGTTCTTACAGCTGTCACAATAGTTGTAGGAATGCGTCTTATGGGAACGCTGCTTATTTCAAGCCTTATAATATTCCCTGCACTTACATCAATGAGGATATTCAGGAATTTTAAAAGTGTTATGATATCATCTGCTCTGATATCAATAGTATGCTTTTTCTTTGGAATAGTAGCTTCATATGTTTACAGTACTCCTGCCGGAGCAAGCATTGTAGCCGTAAATTTAGCAATGCTTATAATTTTCAGCATAACTGGCAAATTAATGAAGAGATAAAAAATCAGGTCAGAACAAAAAATTCTCTGTTCTGACCTGATTTTTATTTTATGCACTGAGCATTCTGTCAAGCGGTTCTTTCATATGGGCTGCAAAAAAATTGACTACGAAACCTGTTAAAAACGCTGTTATAATAGTGCCCTCTCTTGTGCCGATAATTTTGCCGTTAAAAAATATCAGTGAACATATCAGAGATACAATAACACAGCATACATCAAAACCAATTTTTATATTTCCGAATTTTATATTTGTCTTGTCTGAAACAGCTTTTACAAATGCCTCGCCTGAATTCATTATTACATTTGCTATCACTGACAATGCCACACCAAAGCCGAGTATAACTATTCCGCAGATAACAAGCACCATTCTTGAAATATAGCTGTCTGCCGGTATGTATGATACGCACATCATTCCGAAATCAGTAAAAATTCCGAAAAGAAATGACAATGGTATCTGTAAAAGCTGTATCAGTTTAAAATTTTTCTTTAAAATCAGTATCTGACCCAGAATAAGAACACAGTTCCATATTATAAGCCATGTACCGAGGGAAAAAGCTGTATATTTGCAGCTGAGCACATTTGCAACTGATGATATCGGAGATACTCCAAGTTCACCATGTTTTGTTACTGCCACGCCAAGTGCTGTAAAGAACAGACTGATTATAAATAAAATATATCTTTTTGCTGTTTCTTTTTTCTCCATAAAAAATTCCTCTTTTCATAAAATCCTGTAATAATTATATACCTCCTGAGGATATTATGTCAAGGCAGCAGAATAATCAATCATTATAAAAGGCGGAACAAGTCCGCCTTTCATCTAAAATTCTGATATTTGTTTTATAATATATTTCTTAATCTGACCAAGGTCTTTTATATCAACAGTTCCGTCCGCAATAACATCAGCATTTAAAAGCCCCTGTTCAGTCATATCCGTAAGTTGCACAACATACTGATTTACCATTGTAACATCTCTTACATCAATGATTCCGTCACAGGTAGCATCGCCTTTTTCAAGACTGCTTTCTGCATAATGTATTGCACAATTCAGAAGATTTTCATTATATGCGGCAACTTTAATGCAGTTCCATTTTTCCTCAGTTCCTGAATAATAGACATTTTCAAGGGAATCACACTGATAGAATGCTTTTTCCTGAATAGTTTTCATATTTTCAGGAATTGAAACTGATTTAAGTGAACTACAGGCGAAAAACGCCATATTTCCTATATAATCAACGCCTGATGGGATATTTACAGATGTAAGACCATTACAGAAAACAAATGATGAACCTCCTATATATTCAAGGCTCTGAGGGAATGTTATGCCTGTCAGATTTTCACAGTTTTCAAATGCACAGCAGGCAATACCCTTTGTACCTTCTTCAATGTCTATATGAGTATTTTCAGGCATTTCGCCCTTATAGCCGTATGCGATTTTACCGGTATAAACCATGCCGTCAGGCTGATTTTCAAGCCATACAGTATTATCAAATATTGTCTTGCCGATATATACAGCACTGTCCGGAAAATCTATTTCTGAAAGAGATGTACAGTTTGCAAATGCATAGTCGCCTATATTTTCAACGCTTTGCGGAATATTTATTTTTTTAAGCGATGAACAGAATTTGAATGCATCTGCACCTATATCTGTTACATTCTGCGGAATATCTGCATTTTCAAGACCATAGCAACAGAAAAATGCATTGTTTTCAATACGTTCAACGCTTTCAGGTATAGTTATATTCTTTAAGTTTTCCTGTTTTGAAAATGCCCATGCTGAAATGCTCTTTGTATCTTCATCAAGTATTATTTCAGTATTTTCAGGCATTTCCCCCTTATATGAATAAGCAATCTTTCCGATATAAATCACTCCGTCAGGCAGGTTTTTATACCATAAAGTGTCAGAAAATGCATGGCTGCCTACATATGATATATTGTCGGATATTTTTATATTTTCAAGATTCACACAACCCTGAAATGCATACATTTCAATATTTTCAACGCTTTTTGGAACAGTTATTTCAGTAATTTCTGAACAGTTGTTGAATGCAAGTTCTTTTATTGCCAGAAGTCCGTCCGGCAGAACTGCTTCGCTGATTTGTGACGGAACAGCGATAAGTTCAGTTTTATCCTTATTGAAAAGCATGCCGTCTGCACATGAATATGCAGCGTTATTTTCTGAAACCTCTATCGAAGCAAGATTTGTACAGCCGCTGAATACATTTCCGGTTATATATTCTATGCTGTCAGGAATAGTTACAGTCACAAGATTTGTGCATTCACCGAATGCATTGTCAGCTATTGCCTTTACAGGCACACCGTTTATGCTGTCAGGAATGACTATATTTTCAGAATCATCACTACAGCTTACTATTTCAGCAAAATCAGAAGAAATATCATATTCAAATCCGTTTTCAACCACACATTCCGCACTGATTTTATAATCAGCATTATATGCCGGCATACTGATTATGCAGAATGAAAGAGAAATCAGGAAAGCAATTGTTTTTTTCATCATAAACTCCTCCTTGTAATTTTCCTGTTAACATTATAGTAGCATAATAATAATATAATTTCATTAAAATATTGTTAATTTTAATGAAAATCAGATGTGTAGGGGCGAACACAGTTCGCCCCCTACAGAATATTGTTATTATTCACAAATATAAATATTATTTTTTGTATATTTAATAGAAATCTCTGAAAACCTCTTGACTTGGAGTCCGCTCTAAGTATTATAATAACAAAAAACAAAAGGAGGCGGTTATTATAACTATAAAGGAAGTAAGCGAAAAATATAATATTTCACAGGATACTCTGCGTTATTACGAAAGGGTCGGTATGATACCGCCTGTAACCCGTACTGAAAGCGGTATCAGAAATTATCAGCAGACCGATTTGCAATGGGTCGAGCTTGCTATATGCATGAGAAATGCAGGTCTTCCCGTTGAGGCTATGATAGAATATGTAAGACTTACTCAGGAGGGAGATAACACTATTCCTGCAAGGCTTCAGCTCCTTACTGAACAGAGAGAAGCTCTCACTGAAAAGAAAAATAAAATTGATTCAACTATCAAACGCCTTGATTATAAAATAAGCAGATACGAAATAGCTGTGAAAACCGGAAAACTCACATGGACTGATGACTGATATTATGGAGGTAATTAAAATGGTAAAACAAACTGCCGGCAGAAAAAGCCTTGGAGAATTTGCTCCTGAATTTGCAAGACTCAATGATGATGTGCTTTTTGGAGAAGTATGGTCAAGAGAGAACAAGCTTTCCCTTAAAATGAGGTCTGTTGTCACAATAACTGCTCTTATAAGCAAGGGAATAACTGATAATTCTCTTAAATATCATCTTTCAACAGCAAAACAGAACGGCGTTTCAAAATCTGAAATGGCTGAAATACTCACTCATCTTGCATTTTATGCAGGCTGGCCTAATGCATGGGCTGCATTCAATATGGCAAAGGAGATATATGATGCTGATGATTCCGCAGATATACAGCATGGCGGATTTTTCGGACAGGGTGAACCAAATACCGCATTTGCAGAATATTTTACCGGAAATTCATATCTCAATCCTCTTACAAACCCTAAAGAAACTGTATTTATCGCCAATGTAACATTTGAACCAAAATGCCGCAACAACTGGCATATTCATCATGCTTCAGAGGGCGGCGGTCAGATTCTTATCTGCGTTGACGGTGAAGGCTGGTATCAGGAAGAGGGAAAACCTGCACAGAGCCTTAAAAACGGAGATATTGTAACAATTCCTGCCGAAGTAAAACACTGGCATGGTGCAAAGGCTGACTGCTGGTTCAGTCATCTTGCCGTTGAATGTCCCGGAAAGGATTGCCGCAATGAATGGCTTGAACCTGTAACAGATGAAATATATGATAATATTAAATAACATCAATTCGATGATAAGATTTTATAATTGAAAACAAGGAATTTTTAGTTTATTCTGTAGGGGCGGATTGTGTTCGCCCGCCAAATTATGGTTAAACCATAAATTCAGTATTTGTTTTCTGTATGAAAAATCATTGGTCAACAGATTAAATTTCGGTAAAACCAATGGGCAGATATTTTACAGATTACAGGCGGCAGTTTGTCGCTGGTCGTCCCTACAAAACGGCATATTTACAAATTTCAGATGAACGAATTACAGAAAATAATCATCAAATTGGCGTTATTTATGGGTTAATCAACGCAAATTCGATGTATTGTTTCTGTAGGGGCGAACTGTGTTCGCCCGATAGGTTTACAGCATACCCCAAACGGGCGAACACAGTTCGCCCCTACAAAACGAATCTGTATATTATTTAACGCCAATTCGACAGCAGAATTTTATGATTAAAAACAATAA
>DJFA01000029.1:19182-29352 GCA_002431975.1 Ruminococcus sp. UBA5884 | reverse complement strand
TTATTTTCAATCATAGAATTTTGTTGTCTTAATCAACGCCAGTTTCTGAAAAGATTTTTAAATCTAATCTGCAAATTGTCTTTGCCTTTTATCTTCATATATTCATTTAATCCGGCAACAGCCACAAATACTATACCTGTTGCAAGCAGATATACCCACCACTGAATCGACAGCCAGAAATCCTTTGTTATATAGACTGCAATAAAAACTACTGCTGCTGATGAAAATACAAACCAGCTTCTGAATTTCCTGATAAATGAAAATATCATCATAAGTATACAGCCCGATATCAGCAGTTCAATATCAATAATATCCTTATACATAAATGCATCATATGCAAGATATATAAAGCTTATTACAAGTCCCGGAAATATTATTTTGTTTGTTGTTTTTTCATAGCCTTTCCACAGTCTGCTTATAAATATGCTTAAAAGAATTACTATAAGAACGTCAAATTCTTTCTGGAATGCGTCATATATGGGGAAAATCTGCTGTGAAAACAATGCACTTGCCATCATAAGTCCTGATACTGTTATTATTATTCTTTTTGAATTTAAAGTTTGAACATATCTGAGATAGAAAAGTACATAGTCTGCCAGAAGAAGCCATGCAACACAGGGCCATTTCATAAGCTCTGTATCGCCGTTCATGCAGCACCACATTATAAGCAGAGGTATGATTGCTGACAGAATTGTAAGCCATTCATGACACTGAGGTCTTTTTATTTTTTCAACATACAGTTTCCTGTGAATAAAATGCCCTGCCGCAGACGAAAACAGAAAAAGAAGTACAAGTATTAATATCATTGAATTGTTTTTGAATGAAAATACCTTGTCAAATACAATATAATCAACCATATAGAAAACCATTACTGAACAGAATCCTGATATATCGCTTCCCTTTGATGTATATGAATATATGTAAAGTACAATGCTTGCAATGCACCAGAAAATCATATTCCATGGATAAGCCTGCATTTCTCCTGTCCAGAGCACAGAACCTACAGTCAGTGATGTGCATAACGATATATGAGCAAAATTATATAATGCATTGCTTATAATCCGATTTTTTGAAAAGATAATCTGAAGCAGTATTATAACTATTCCAAAGCATGCCATTACAATTACCTTTTCATAATAGCTGTTTCCGAACTGTATCATAAATCCTGCACATAATGCTGTAAGCTCTGCATATATGTAAAAAGCAGTCTGACGCTCCCAGCCGAGCCTGTATGACCAGTAAACCTGTATCAGACAGAAAAATGCAGTTATAAACATATACGGAAAATCAATATCATAGATGTTTACAACGCATAAAAGATATATCCATGGTTCAATACCCTTTGAAATTCTCCTGTCCCGTATGCTTTCAGCCTTGTATGCGGATAAAATCCATACTATGAATACCATAAGGACAAAAACCATTCTTACTGATATAAGCGTCAGTTCATTTTCAGTATCAAATCCATATGTCAGATAATTGAGTCCGGCTATGAAAACAGATGGTATTATTGAATATGAAGCAATAACTGCACGTATTCTCTTTGAATTGTCAAGAGCAGTAAGAATTATCATCATTGAAAAACACATTCCGCCGACTATTTTTGAAAAATAAAAACAGTCACAGATAATCATGCTCTGTATAAGACAGAATGAAGAAAATACTATATCTGAAAAGATTGTGCGTATAAACGGCAGAAAATAATAATAAAGTGCAAATAACAGAAATATTCCTATAAAGCTGTACATATAATAATCAGCAAACATATACCGGCAGAAATAATTTACAAAAAATACTGCCATGACAGGCTGGAGAATTATTGCCGGACGGCTGCTGTATTTGACTGAAAGCCATAATGTATTTAAGAATATTATAAAAAGTGCTGAAACTGATATGATATCAGAGTTAAAATCATTATTTATAATATTGATTGCGGCTGAAAATCCTGCACATATCATCATTATATATGAAAATTTCTTTAATGCACGCCTTAAAATATCAGATATAAGTTTCATTTCACTTAAAACAACTGAAACCGCTGTTGCCGCACAGAAAAATGCTATATAATCAGAATATGAATCAGGAACTGAAACCTTTGCAAGACCTGCAAGCAGATATACTGCAAATGGAAATACTCCTAATGTTTTTATTTTTTTGCTGAAAATATTATCAAGAAACATAAGTGAAAAGGATATCAGTGCAAAAGCTGCTGTACCGTTGTAATTCCCCGAATACATAAGTGCAAGGACACTCAGAGCAGCAGTATTTGCTGTTACAAATCCGTCCTTTATCTTTTCAAACGGTGAAAAAATTTCTGAAAATCTGATTTTTCTTCCCGAAATTATAATGAGAAGTGCATAGGCGGCAAAGACAAGCGGACATAATGTAATTCCCTTGTTGCCATCATAAAACATTCCGTAAGTCATGAATATAACGCTTCCGCTCATTGAAGAAAATGATACAGCCGCAAATGTTGCTGACTGATATTTCAAAGCTCCAACGCCTGCACAAATCCAGAGCAGAATACATGATATCATAAGTATAACATCTCTGCCATGACCTTCAAATGAAAGCCATGCTCCGAAAAGACGGAAAAATCCTGCGGCAATTACTGCTGACGGCAGAAATATGCTTCCGAGAGTGAAAAATGCTATGCCTGTTTTCCTGAGTTTAAGCTTTTTTTCTGAGAATATGCATAATGCATAGAAAATAATGCTTGCTGAAAATACCATGACTGTTTTCATAAAACTGTTCATGTTTTCCCAGTTTGTAGTGGAAAATATTATCCCTGAAAGCATTATGAAAATTACTCCGATAATTAAAATGATATTTACAGGACTGAATGACGGCGGCTTTTTTACAGTCTTTTCAGGTTCGGAAATAGCAGGTTTATTTTCGGTATACGTATTTTTTTCAGTTTCAGCTTTGTTTTCAGGATACAGCTGTTTTTTAAGATTTCCGTATTTTACTGAAAGAACTATAACAGCAGGTATCAGTATAACAGGAAGCAGCAGCCATAGAACAATCAGAAATACAGCCATATTTTTCACTCCTTTCCAATATAATAATTTTAACATAATAATAAGAATAAGTAAACATATTTTTTTACTGCGGTTCATATATTATAACAGATATAATTAATGCAAATTCAATGGATTGTCTTTGCAGGGGCGACCAGCGGCAAACTGCCGCCCGACAAAACGAATTTGCATAATTATTTAACATTAATTCAATGGTTGTTATTTGTAGGGGCGACCATTGGTCGCCCGCCCGAATTATGGTTAAACCATAAATTTGATATTTGTTTTTGGTATGAAAAATCATTAATTAACAGATAAAATCATTTATAGACCATAACGGGCGACCAATGGTCGCCCCTACAGAAATATATATCAAAATTTTATAATTGAAAACAACAGAAATATTCATTTAATTCACATCAAAGGAAGTGCTGAGATTATGAAAATTCCTATGCTTATAAACCGTAAAAATCCTATGCCGCCTGATTATTATCCCGAACTTATGGAGATATCAGATGACTATTTCCTTGAAAAGAATGCCTGCAAGGCTATGAATGCCCTTCTTAAAGCTGCTGCAAAATGCGGTGTGAAAATATGCATATTTTCCGCTTACCGCAGCAGTACATATCAGCAGAAACTCTTTGATGATGAAGTCAAAATCTATACTGAACAGGGATATTCATACAGTGACGCTCTCGAAAAAGCTTCACAGGCTGTAGCTCTGCCGTATACAAGCGAACATAATGCGGGTCTTGCGGCTGATGTTTCATCTCCTGAACTTTTCGGTCAGACTACTACTGCTTTCGATAAAACACGTCAGTTTGAATGGCTTGACAAAAATGCCTGCAAATATGGTTTCATTCTCAGATATCCCAAAAATAAAGAACATATTACAGGCATTATGTATGAACCATGGCATTACCGTTATGTCGGAACTCCTCATGCCTGCATCATAAAAGAAAATTCCCTTACGCTTGAAGAATATATCAAAAAATTTCCTGTCTGATTTGAAGAATATTTGCCGTTCCTTATGACATACTAATATCACGGCACAGCTAATTCTCAAAAATATTTGTTGTAAGGAGATTTTATTATGAAAGGCGAATTTACTCAAAAGGGAAAAGAAGCAATGGAACAGTTCAAAATCGAATCAGCTAACGAAGTAGGCGTAAACCTCAAGCAGGGCTATAACGGCGACCTCACTGCAAGACAGGCAGGTTCTATCGGCGGTCAGATGGTCAAGAAAATGATTGACGCTTATAAAATGCAGTAATTTTTCAGACCGGTCATTTATCATGATGACCGGTCTTTTTTATATTGACATCTTTTTTTTAATATGATATGATTTTTTTAGAAAAATAAAAAAATCCCCCTGCGTAACCTGTTGCTTGCAACCCTGCGTAATGCTGTATAGTAGGGTTAAAGGAGGTTAATGCTATGTCAAAATATACAACAGGAGAAATTGCAAAGCTTTGCGGTATTACAGTCCGTACAGTTCAGTACTATGATAAAAGAGGTATTCTTGTACCGGCTGAACTCACTGAGGGCGGCAGGAGGCTTTACTCTGATGAGGATTTTCAGAAGCTTAAAATTATCTGCTTTTTAAGAAGCCTTGACTTTTCCATTGATAATATTTCCGTTCTTTTTAATGAGGAAAATCCTGATAAGGTTATTTCACTCCTCATCGAACAACAGGAAGAAGCTCTGAATCAGGAACTGAAAAAATGTCAGGAAAAATTATCGTCACTTTCAGAACTGAAAACACAGCTTAAAAAATTTGATGTATTCTCTGTTAATTCAATAGGTGACATAGTGCATATTATGGAAAACAAGAAAAAATTAAGACGGCTTTATGGAATTATGATTACTGTCGGGATTCTGATGGATATTGCAGAAATCGTATCCTTTATAACAGGAATAGTATACGGCATATGGCTGCCGTTTATTATCAGCTGTGCAGCAATCCTGATTTTTGGAGTACTGATTTCAAAATGCTATTATGAAAAAGTTGCCTATATCTGTCCGGAATGTCACAGAATTTTCAGAAGCAGCTTTAAGGAAA
This sequence comes from Ruminococcus sp. UBA5884, assembly GCA_002431975.1. Taxonomy (GTDB): domain Bacteria; phylum Bacillota; class Clostridia; order Oscillospirales; family Ruminococcaceae; genus UBA5884. The sequence goes on along the minus strand of DJFA01000029.1, from coordinate 24,270 downwards.
TGTTCTTTGCGGCTCATACTCCAAGTACACGCCGCCTTACCTGTCCTCACTGCCATAAAAAAAGTTTCTGCGTTGAAACTTACAATGAGGGGGTAAAATCAGATGATTAAGAAATTTAAAAATCCGATTGTTTTTTCCCTTGTATTGCTGCCGGTTTCCTTAGTCGGCGGATTTTTTACAAGCCTTTATCTTGCTGAAAGCTATGATGCTCAGTCAATTCAGAAAATTCTCTCATCGGCAGGACTTGCTGATATAAGCGTCCTGCATATCATTACAGCTGTACAGACGGCTTTTCAGGTGTTTATTATGAGCTTTTCCGGATATATCCTTGCTGAAAAACTCGGACTCATGAAAAAATTTTCCTTTAAAAAAGATGGTCTTATAAGCACTCTTTTACTTACAGCTGTTGCAGCTATTGTTTTTATAGTTCTTGAATACGGTTGTTTCTGCCGCCTTATTCCTGAAGCTGCTGCAATTTATGATGAAAAACCGACTATAGCATATATGATATCCTGTCTTACATACGGCGGCGTTATTGAAGAAATTATGATGAGGCTTTTTCTGCTGTCGCTGATTGCTTTTATCATATGGAAGCTTTTTTTCAGAAACAGTGATACTGTACCCGAAAAGGTTCTTGTTGCTGCAAATATTACAGCTGCACTTTTGTTTGCACTCGGTCATCTTCCGTCAACATTAATGCTTTTCGGGGAGGTAACTCCGCTTATTCTGATACGCTGTATAGTTCTTAACAGCATGGCAGGTCTTGTATGCGGACATCTTTATATAAATCATGGCATTCAGTATGCTATGCTGTCGCATATGGGATTTCATATTATCTGGAAACTGGTGTGGATTCTGTTTATATGATACTGTTCGCTGCCGGATTTCCTGATATCAAATAAAAATGAGGTGTAAAAATTGTTGATTAAAAAAGCATTGTTTATCATTCCGGCAGCTTTATTGCTGTCATTTCCGGTATCGGCTGAAATAACTCCCAATCCGGTTATAAGCCGTGACTGTCCTGCATATTCAAATACAGGTCAGAGTACTGCATATGCGGCAAATGATTCTGTATATTATTCATTCTGGTTCGGAAATTCTCCTGCATATCTTGCATATGACCTTTCAGCCGTTCCTGAAAATCAGCGTGAAAAAATAATTGCTGTATGGTATAATACTACATCAGCATATGATTATACAGTTCTTCCATATACAAGCTCGAGTTCAATGCCTTCTGACTATACAATAGAGGTAAATGCGGCTGAGGGCGGTGCTTATCCTGAAGATAACTGGGTTGTCGCTGATACAGTAAAAGATAATACATATCATTCAAGACAGCATATTGTTGATATGAAGGGCTATAACTGGATAAGAATAAATATAACTGCCGCTGACGGAAAATCTGATGGAAATATAAGCTTGAATTTTGATATACACAATATCTCCGACAGCTGTGAGGACAGCTGGATATTCTATGGCGATTCAATTACTGCCGGCGGTATGATGAACTGCTATGGAACAGGATTTGCAGAGCTTATAAACCAGATTGACAGCAATTACTTTCCCGCTCAGGAAAACGGCGGAATAGGCGGCATTTTCAGCACTGACGGTGCGGCTAATATTGATAAATGGCTTGAGGCTTTTCCCGGAAAATATGTAAGTATTGCATATGGTACAAATGACTGCTGGGGAAATCAGACCGGCGCTGAAAAATATTATCAGAATACTGCATATATGGTTGAAGCAGTGCTGAAAAGCGGTAAAATTCCGATAGTCCCGAAAATTCCATATTCAACTGAATCAGGGGTAAATACATATCTTTCAGATTACAATGCAATGATTGATAAAATCTATCAGGATTATCCGCAGGTAATAAAAGGTCCTGATTTTGAGGAATTTTTCCGTGAAAATACTGACCTTTTAAGTGCTGACGGAGTTCACCCGAATGAAAACGGTTATGCTGAAATGCGTAAATTATGGGCTGAAACCATGTATGAAAGAGTCTATAAACAGGATTCTGCTGACAAATCAGATATAAACGGTGACGGCACTGTTGATATTCTTGATATAACAGCTCTGAAACAGTATCTGCTCGGAAACCTTGAACTTGATATAAATATGGATATACATGATTTATCAAGACTTAAAAATACTATACTTGAAAACTGAAAAAAATCAGTCCTTTTATTAAGGGACTGATTTTTTATTTGCTGAATTGTTTATGTAGGGGCGACCATTGGTCGCCCGTCAGATTCACCGGAATTTCAGACGGGCGAACTTAAGGAAGCCCCTACAGAATAAACGAAAAATCACTTATTTTTAATCATAAAATTTTGCTATCGAATTTGCGTTTAAATATCTCTTGTTGTAAGCAGTTCAGTAGTGCTAAGCAACTGTGTTGTGCTTAAAAGCTCGGTGGTACTGAGATTTCTTGAAGGTCTTAATGTTTCATTATGCTGGAGTTCAACTCTTTCAACACGTCCTTCAACAATATCCTCCTGTTTGATTACTTTTGCAATTGTTCCGAAAAAACAACGTAAATCAAACAAAAACGACATTTTTTTGACATACTCGCTGTCAAACTGAACCTTTTCCCTTGTTGAGAGTGTATCTCTGCCGTTTATCTGAGCCCAGCCGGTAAGTCCCGGACGTATGGAGTTTGCATTATATTCATCTCTCATCTTTATAAGCTGATACTGATTCCAGAGTGCCGGACGAGGGCCTATTATTGACATATGTCCAAGAAGAATATTGAAAATCTGCGGAATTTCATCAAAGCTTGTTTTTCTTAAAAACTTTCCTACCTTTGTTATGTAGTCATCGGCATTTTCAAGCATTTCAGTCGGGATATTTACAGGAGTGTCCATTCTCATGGTTCTGAATTTGAGTATATAGAACGATTTCTTGTTGATTCCAACTCTCCTCTGCTTGAAGAATACAGGTCCCGGACTGTCGATTTTGATGGCAGCTGATATTGCTATTATCGGAATGAGCATTATCGGAATGCTTATTGCTGACAGCAATATATCGATGATTCTTTTTATATACCTGTTATACATATATAAAACCTCCCATTCAGAAAAATCAATGAATTTCAATTTTTTCTTTATATATATCTGCCATTTCAGCTACAGAATTTTCAATATCAAATTTTTCTGCTGTGCGTATGCATTCAGCACTCATTGCAGAACGCAAAGCATCATCATTACTTAAAGTACAGAGAGCCTTTGCAAATCCGTCCGAATCGTCTGCATTACAGATAAATGCATTTCTGCCGTTTACTGCATATTCCTCAGTACCTCTTGAATCAGATACCACAAGCGGCAGACCTGATGCCATTGCTTCTATACAGGCGTTTCCAAGACCTTCACGCTTTGATGTGAATATGAATACGTCTGACATATGGTACATTTCAGGCATATCACTGCGATAGCCTGCAAAGATTACTCTGTCTGATACTCCGAGAGTCTGTGCAAGCTGTATATAATGATTTTTAAGCTTCCCCTCACCGCATATGACATAGTATGAATTTTCAATATCCGCTTTTGCAAATGCAGTGATTGAAGCTGTATAGTTCTTGTTTTTATTGAGTTCAGCGGCTGAAAGAACTACAAATGCATTATCAGGGATACCAAATTCATGACGTTTTTCTGTTCTGTCATAATTGCAGTTCATGAATTTTTTTGTATCTACACCTGTTCCGTGTACTATAAAAACACTGCCGTTGCGGCAGAAATGTTTTTTTAAGGCAAGCTCATAATCATAATGATTTATTGTAATTACAGCATCTGCATAATCTGAAAGTATTTTTTCAATGGGATAGAATGCCCACATATAAAACGGAGCATTTTTATAAAAATGAAATCCATGAGCCGTATACAGAACTCTTGAACCGTTTTTTCTTGCATTTACGGCAGCAATTCTTGTAAGAACCCCTGCGGTCGGAGTATGACAGTGGATTATATCAAAATGGTTTGAATCTATTATCTTTTTAAGCTGTATGTATGCCTTTATATTTGAAAGTCTGAAAGGCGAACGGCTGAACGGAATATTATAATAAAAATCACAGTCAGGAATTATGCATTCATCAGGATTTTCATAATCATTGCAGGCACATACATGAGTTTCAAATCCGTTTTCTTTAAACCATTTAAGATACGGTTTATGGAATACATTTATATGAGCCTTTACTACAGTTGCCACGAACAAAACTTTTTTCGGCATAGATTTTATCCCAACTTTATTATTGATTAAAAGACAGATGCCTTTATAATTAGATATTATATCACATACAAAAATAATTGTAAATAGCATTTTTTTATTTATATTAAATCTCCACTAAACATACAGCATATATCCAAACTTAATTATATAAAAATGCTATAGCGAAAAATTTTTTTGAAAATTATGCAACCAAACGGCATTATGCAAGGTTAATATTACAGAAGCCCATGAAAAAAACAAGGAGGTAAATTTTATGAATATTAAAAAAATAACAGCGGCATTGTCCGCACTTGCAATTGTCATGACATCAGCTGCTTTCAGTACATCAGCAGAAACTGAACCTCTGCTTTACGGTGATGCAACCTGCGATTCAGAGGTCGATGTAAGAGATATTACAGCCGTAAATCAGCATATTGTAAAGCTTGTCACCCTTTCCGAACAGGGAATTAAAAACTGTGACCTTTTCGGCACGGGAGATGTTACTTTAAAAGACCTCGGTCAGATGAAAAAATATATGATAAATATGGTTGAAACACTTGAACCTCAGATATCAGAGGCAGAACTTTCAGCAGAAGTTATTACGCTGCCTCCGGAGGCACTCGAAGGTTCAGCACTTTATAAATCAGCTGATGAACTGCCTGATGAAATTTCAATGCCTGACGGATTTTTTGACGAAAATTATCTTTATGTTGAAAGAATTACTACAGTCAATGATGATAATATCAGTTTCACAACATCAGTCACAACAGAGGAGGACGGCAGTCTGACAGTTGATGTTGTTCAGAAGCTTACAAGCTTGCTGCATACCGATGAAGGTGTATTAAAATACTGTGTTGCAGTTACAATCCCTAAATCAATGTATAC
>DJFA01000029.1:17433-19076 GCA_002431975.1 Ruminococcus sp. UBA5884 | reverse complement strand
GGAGGCACTCGAAGATTCAGCACTTTATAAATCAGCTGATGAACTGCCTGATGAAATTTCAATGCCTGACGGATTCTTTGACGAAAATTATCTTTATGTTAAAAGAATTACTGTATGCGATGATGACTGCAATTTCTCAGCATCAGTCACAACAGGGGAGGACGGCAGTCTGAATGTCAATGTTATTCAGAAATTTTTAAGACCATTTCATGCAGAAGTCTGTGCGTTGAGTTACTGCGTTGCAGTTACAATCCCTGAATCAATGTATACCGGTCAGGATATCAATATAAGTATTACGGAAGAAAGCGGCGGAATACATGAGGCATTTGTGATAAAAGATGTTAATATGTTTTTGGATTTGTATAATAATCCGTCCTTGCTTGAACCTAAAATATTTACAAATTATGAAGATTTCAAAGAATATATTGACGAAATGTATATTTCAGTTTATACTACAGATGGAGAGTGTTATACTTCCTCTGCTCCTGAAGAACTCTATAAATATGATGAGGACTTCTTTAAGGATAATGCTTTGCTGATAAAAATGTCAGAACAGCCCATAAATGTAACCTCTATTAAATCAAGTACTATATCCATGAATACAGAGGGAAAATTCAAAGCATATGTAAATATGGAATTCAAATATAATGTTGATTCTGCACAATATCCGACGTTGTATTTTGTAGGAGCTGAAATTTCTGCGGAGGAATGCCGTAACGTTCTTACAGAGTTTGAAGTTGAGGAGCATATGCTCTTTGAAAATAATATATATTCAGATTTTGCAGCAATCGAATGCGGCTATACCGGTGAACATCTGAGTGAAGGCAAGGCTTATACATCAAAGGACAAACTCCCTGATATTGAAGGACTCGAAAAATATGATGATGAATTTTTTGAAAGCAATGTGCTTTATATCAGATATGAACCATTCAGCTCCGGAAGTATAACTCCTGTGCCGAAATCTGTTGAAATTAACCAGTACGGCAATTTTATACTCAATGTATACGATAAAACAGGCATTGAATCAACTGATGACATGAATGGATATTATCTTTGCTTCTCACTCCCTAAATACATATATTCCGGTCAGAGATTAGTTGATGTGGTTCATGACGATGCATTCTTTGATAATTCAGATGAAACCGATTCAGACGCTGAAATATCTGTAGACGTTATTCAGAATCCTGATTCACTCGATACAGACGATTTTGTAAATTTCCTTAATCCGGAGGGAATATATTCAACTGAAATAATAACCGATTCGGAAAGCTTTAAAAAGCATATTGTAAATTCATCAGAAGAACTTGAAAAATATAATGATGAATTTTTTGAAAATAATAATGCTGTAATCTTTAAATATAATTCATATGCTTATGTATATGATTTCAATAATATTAAAAAATTTGCTGACGGTTCATACAATGTATATTTTGACCAGATTTGTTATGACTGTATCGGATATGACCAGAACTGTGCTGTTATGACCGTTCCTAAATCAGTCAATGCAGATTCTATAAATATAATTTTTAATAATATACAGTAATGCCAGTTCTCATTGTAGGGGCGACCAATGGTCGCCCGCCGGTTTACAGTATACCATAACTACAATTCAGCAAACTGCGTTTGCTCAAACTTTTTTCAAA
>DJFA01000029.1:825-17314 GCA_002431975.1 Ruminococcus sp. UBA5884 | reverse complement strand
AAGCTGGGCAAAAACTTTTAATCTCGCCATTACTTGAACATAACATTTTTCAATTGGGCGGATATTTTTGTAGGGGCGAACAGAAATAAAAATCCGGAGGTGCATTATGAACAGAAAACCATTGATTTCAGTTGTAATGGGAGTTTATAATATCGGAAACAAAACTATGCTCGAAAGAGCTGTCAACTCAATTCTCAGTCAGACCTATGACAACTTTGAATTCATTATCTGTGATGATGCTTCAACGGACGACACTTATAAATGGCTTTCAGAACTTAAAAAAAAAGATAAAAGAATCATTCTGCTCCGGAATGATAAAAATCATACTCTTGCAATTACTCTTAACAGATGTATATACCATTCAAAAGGTGAATATATAGCCCGTCAGGACGCTGATGATATCTCAGAACCTGAACGCTTTAAAAAACAGATTGAATTTCTCGAAAATAACAGCCATATTTCTTTCCTCGGCACTAACTGCTATCTCTATAACGAAAAACAAGGCAGGTTCAGCTGCCGCATTATGCCGCAGTATCCCGAGTGTGAGGATTTTATGTTCAATTCACCTTTTGTGCATGGCTCAATGGTTTTCAGGCGTGAATGCTTCAACTCATACAGCTATGAAGTTTCTGAAATGACAGGACGCTATGAGGACTATTCAATGTTTATGAAAATGTATGCGGACGGTCTGAGAGGTGCTAACTTACAGCAGAACCTTTATGGCTTCCATTACGATTCCGATGTGAGAAGCGTCAGCCTTATGCACAGGATTGCCGAGGCGGGTATAAGATATAAGGGATTTTCTGAAATGAATCTTATGCCACGGGCTGTCCCATATATTATAAAACCAGTTGTTCTGGGACTTATACCTAAAAAAACTCTTAATACAATCAAAAAGAAGCTTAATAAGGAATAGTCCCTTATATACTATTAATAATGGAGGATGATTAAATGAACGAAGGAGCAGAAAAAATTAAAAATATGATATGTGATGAAAAAATCAAGCTTGTAAGCTTCGATATTTTCGACACTCTCATTTTAAGACCGGTATTCCGCCCCACAGACCTTTTTGTTATCATGGATAACGATTTTCTTAAACTTATGCCTGAAAGTCAGGAGAATTTTACTATCATAAGAATGGCGGCTGAAAAATCTGCAAGACTCAGTTCCGAAAACGGCGAGGTTACTATTGATGATATCTATCAGGAAATGTCTGATAACTACAATATCGAAAAATCTGTTGCCGAAAAACTTAAAGAAACTGAAATCCAGCTCGAAATAAAAGGCTGCTATGCAAGAAAAACCGCTAAAATGCTTTTCGATGAAGCTATAAAATGCGGCAAAAAAGTAGTTATCACTTCTGATATGTACCTTACTGAAGATATAATTAAGAAAATTCTTGAGAAAAATGGCTATACAGGCTATGACAGACTCTTTGTTTCATGCGTTCTCAACAAGAACAAATGTACAGGAACTATGTATCACCATATTCTTGAAGAATATAAGATAGATGCGGCTGAAATGCTCCATATCGGTGACAACTATGTTTCAGATATCGAAAAACCACGTACTCTGGGCATTCAGTGCTGCTATATGCCGAGTCCGGCTGAACTTGTTAAAAATACTGTTCTCTCTACAAGTGACGAAAAACAGTATTTTGCCGCAAGATGCTATATCACGGCTGTGGCAAACAATTATTTTGATGACCCGTTCAAGAAGGATTTCAATGAGGACGTGCTTACAAAACGTCAGACTGATGACGGCCTTGCCGAAAAAATCAATGCTATCCTTCCTGTCGGAAGCAAAAAAAGAAAAATTGCCGAAAATATTGCTCATAAATTTTTCGGCAAATAATCTCCTTAAATAATGACAGAAAAAAGACCTTGAAAAAAAGGTCTTTTTTTCTTTGTTAATGTATAAAATTCGGATTAAACAATATGCAGATTGGTTTTGTAGGGGCGAACTGTGTTCGCACGTTGTGGTATGCTGTAAACCGAGCGGGCGACCAATGGTCGCCCCTACAAAATGTAAGGAAAATCCCATATTTTCAATAATAAATTTTGTTGTCGAATCAGCGTTGATATCGGTTTTTCATGAAATTCCACATTATTCCCCGAGTGCGGCATTTTGTATAATAAAATAATATCTTAAAAAACATTTTAACCACATATATTTATTAAATATCATTAATTATTGGCAAAATTTCTAAATAGTCAGAGTTCTATTTATATAATTCATACAATTGCAATTTTAAAGCGGTAATGATATAATATTATAAGAGTAGTGTGTGAAAAAATTTGCTCTTATTCTTATACTACAAAATTCGGAGGTGGTCTAATGAAATTTTCCTACAAGGCTAAAGATGCTCAGGGCAACGTTCGCAACGGTTCAATAATCGCAGAAAATGAAAAAGATTTTAACGAAAAAATCCGCGAAAAAGGTCTGAAGCTTGTTAGCGTTAAGGAAGTTGATTCGACAGAATCGAAAAAACTGCACAAATTTAATACCAAGGAACTCGCTTTTAACTGCAGACAGATGAGTGCTATGATGTCAGCCGGTCTTACTCTCGTTAAAACACTTGATATTCTGTGCAAGGAACAGACATCAGATGCCGCCAAAAATATCTGGCGTGATATCTATGAAGATGTTCAGAAAGGTGAATCATTTTCAGAGGCTCTTGAACAGCAGAAAGGCTGTTTCCCGCAGTTCCTCATAAGTATGGTGTCTGCCGGCGAATCAAGCGGCTCTCTCGACGTAATTATGCAGAGAATGTCCGACCATTACGCCAAAGAAAACAGAATGAACAATAAAATCAAAGGGGCTATGATTTATCCTATTGTTCTTCTCGTTCTTTGTATCGCAATCGTTATCGGTATGTTCACTTTCATAATGCCTATGTTCAGAGATATGTTCACTGACCCTGATGCTATGCCGGCAATGACTAAGTTCATGTTCTCTGTCAGCGACTTCATCAAGGAAAGATGGTACGTCCTTATTGCAATCGTTGCAATACTCGTTTTCGGCTTTATTTATGCTATGAAGCTCCCTTCATTCAGATATAAAGTTGACAGATTCATTATAAAAGGCCCTGGTTTCGGCCCTCTTGTAATGCAGATTTATACTGGCCGTTTCGCCAGAACTTTATCATCACTTTATTCAAGCGGTATCCCAATGGTTGAATGTCTTCAGAGGTCTTCCGCTATCCTCGGAAACAGCTTCATTGACGACAAGTTTGAAACTGTCGTTTCAGAAGTAAAACAGGGTGAGCCTCTTTCTGCCGCTATCCAGAGAACAGAAATTTTTGACTCAATGTTCTGCTCTATCATCTATGTCGGCGAAGAATCCGGTGCTCTTGACGATATCCTCGAAAAAACTTCTGACTACTATGAAGAAGAATCAGATTCAGCTATTCAGCGTCTTATCGGTATCATGGAACCTTTGATGATTATTATCATGGGTATTATGGTAGGATGTATCGTTGCTGCTGTTCTCCCTGCACTGTATGCTTCAATGGACGGTATCGAATAATTAAAAGAGAGGTGGATATTTAAATGTTATCTTTTGATATTACAGATAAAAATGTCAGAATTATTAAAGGCACTGAAAGTAACGGAACTATTAAAATCTCCAAAGCTGCCAATATTAAAATCGACAAGGAATTTATTATAAACGGAAGCGTTAAAAATGTTCAGGAGCTCGGTCTTCTTATCCAGAAAACTCTCCTCATGAACAAAATGAACGAAAAAGAAGCTGTTCTCAGCATTTCTTCAAACTACACAATCTTTAAGGAACTTACCGTTCCTAAGGTAAAAGACAGCGATTTCCCGAAACAGGTAAAACTCGAAATGCAGAACGCTGTCGGTATCGATGACTCCTATGCTGTTTCCTATATCATCGTCGGAAGTGCAAAGGACGAAAACGGAAACGAAATCAAAGAAGGCAATGCCTCTGTTGTTACCGTTCTCGCTACTGCCTGTCCGCAGGAACTTATCGACTCATACAAGGAAGTATTCAACTTCCTCGATGTTCAGCTCAAATCTGTTATGATTGGCTGTAACTGTATTACAAAACTTCTCCTTTCTGACCCTAAAGTCAAGGAAAAAATGCCGCTCCTCGCTGTTCAGGTAGATGAAAACTTCATCAACCTCAACATCTATGAGGATAACAAGCTCACTTTCTCAAGATTCGCTTCAATCGACCCTGCCGATTACAATAATTCAAAGGATTACGTTTTTGAAGCTGTAAACGAAAATGTTTTCAGAATGCTCCAGTTCCAGAAAACAAGAAATCCTAACAACATTATCGACAATATCATCTTCTATGGCGATACAAAAAATTATGACAAGCTCGTTGCTGCTTTCGATGATATGGAAACTTCTATCATCAAAGTTCCTCCGCATATCAAAGGTTATGAAAACCTCGAATTTTCTGAATATGCAAACGCTATCGGTGCTCTTTTCAAGAGAAACAAGGATACTGAAAAAGTTAACCTCCTCGAATCAGGCGGTACTGCTTCAATAATCAATGACAAAATTAAATCAGACAGCTCTTTCAAGGTTATAATGATTGGTGCTCTTGCCGCTTCAGTCGTTATCATGGGCGGTATTACTGCTGTTCTCGGTATAGTAAATGCCGGTATCAAGAGCGATATCAAGGAACAGGTTGACTATATCAATGCTCAGTCAACTATTGATGACCTCGATAAATATGATGACAGAAATGTCAAGCTCGAAAATGTACGCAACTATAAAAATATGGCTTATCAGGCTGACAATGCCTATAAATCAAAGCCGGTGCTCAATCAGGAAGTAATCGACAAAATTGATGAAATCCTTGAACAGACTAATCAGGAACTCAACTGCCTTGCATTTATCGATAATATTGAATATTCTGACGGCGATTTCGCTATGGTTATCGCTGATGACCATGCAGATAATATTAACGAAATGGACGGAGTTCCGAAACTGCCGGCTCTCTTTGCTCAGAAACTCGATGAAAGCGGCTCTTTCGCAGGTCTTCTCTATGAGGGCTACAAGGTTTCCAATCAAAGCACCGAAATTCAGGGCGAACCTACTACTCAGACAGATGAAGAAGGAAATCCTGTTACTGTTGAAGGTCAGAAGGTCGAAATTACCGGTCAGCGTGTCGAATTCCAGATAGACCTTTACCTCAATGGCGGAGATGCTGAACTCGATGACCCGGCTGATATGTCCGCTGATGCTTCAGATGAAAACGGAGAGGAAGGTAACGAATAATGAAACTTAGCTACAGAGATAAAGTTCTTGCACTGGTATTTTCAGTGATTGTAATAATCGTACTGTTTATTTTTCTTGGTATCAGACCTACTGTAAACAAGATTTCTGCAAATAAAAGTACTCTCGCTTCAAAAACTGCTGAAGCCGATGAAATGAGAGATAAAATCGCTCAGATTCCTGATATTGAAGCCAAAATCATGGCTGCCTACAACGAAGGTGCTGATATGGCTGACAATTTCTTCGTTATTTCTGAAAGCGATATCGAAACCCTCGATACATATAAAATTGACCAGTTCCTTCAGCCTCTGCTTGATGAAAATAATATAAAAATCAATACAGACGTTTCTCTTGGAACTGCAGAAGCTACAACTATGGAATATTATTACTATACTCCTAACGTTGTTACTTATCCTATACTCGAAGCCGCAGACCTTAACGGCACTCTTGCTGATGATATCTACAAGAGAATTGAAACTTCTGCTGTTTTCTCTGAAAAAGAAGTTCAGGAAGTTCAGGGTATGAGCGTTGACTACTCTATCATAGCCAAAAAAGCTGACCTCCTCAATTTCCTTAACGCTATTCAGGATATCAACAAATCTGTACTGCTCACTAATATTAAAATCGATGACTATACTTTCAATGAATATGAAAACGTTCCTGATGAGGAGAAAACTTCTACCTGTACTTTTACTATCAGCTTCTATGCTATGCAGAAGGTTTCAAAACCTAACCTTGACTGACGCTTTGAGATTGAAAGGCGGTAAATTATGAAAAACAGACAAAAGTTAAAAGGTTCTGTTCTCTTTACTGTTGTCGCTGTTATGATGGTCGTTCTCGTCTTCGTTATGTCCGCACTGACAATCGCCGGTGCGACTAACAGACGTGCCTACAGCGACTATGCAAAGGCTCAGACTCAGTATACTGCTCGTTCAGCTATTGAGGCTACAGTTGAATACCTCAATGAAAATGAAGATTTTCAGCATATGGTTGAGGGAATGGCTAAATATGCAACTCAGGATGTTGAGGTGAATTTCCCTTCAGATGCACAAGGCTTAGGTTCAGTTGATGTGCAGATTAAATGTGAAGGAAAAAATACAGAAACAGGAGAAGATATTGTTACTATTACAGCTACATCAAAAATGCTCGATGATGAAACATCAGTTGTAGCATATATAAGCAAAAAATCTCCTGTAATCAACAGCGGAAGCTTTAACAGAGCTATGACTTCAATGGGCGGAGCTTCTATAGGCAACCATACTTCAATATTCGGCGGTACATCTGTAAATGTACTTCCAAGAGTCGAAAATTATGATAATCTTGATTCACTTCCGGGAGGATTAACACAAATTCAGAATGAAGGTGCTCTTGAAGGAGAAACATTTTCAAACGGTAATCTTTATATAGCTAATAATTCAGAATTTATTTTTGATAAACCACAGGATTCACTTATTGTATATGGTTACTACTGGGAACAAAATGGTGCTAAATTTACATCAAATGTAGAACCTTCAGAAGTGACAGATCCTCTTCAGCTTCCTTACATTTTTGTATCAGAAACTTTATTCTTCAATGGTACAAATAATGTTGCAACAGTAGGTGACTTCAATTCTGATGATGAACAGTATAATCTTATAAATATATTTTGTAAAAATATTAATGTATCAGTTTCAGAAAAGCAGATAAATGGCAATATATATGCTTTTGGAACTGACTCAGGTTACAGCAATGGTAAGGACGATTCTTACTATACTACAATAGATGAAGTAATTGGGGATGATATAGATGTTATTGAAGAAGGCAAACAATTTATAAGTACATTTTCAGGTCAGAAAACAAGACTCCTTGGCTGGGCAAATAAAGTCATTAACGGTTCTGATGGCGAAGCTTACTGCGGAGGCAGTATCTATACTAACGGAAGTGCTGCATTCAGACCACAAAATGATCCAATTTCAGTACAGAAAAATATTTATGTAAATCAGGGTATGTATGTTGCTGAAAGAGGAGTTGTAGTTGGCACTAATGATGGTTTCACTGCAAAAGATGGTATTGTTTATGTAGGCGGTGAACTTATTGTTAAAAGTGAAAATGCTGTTCAGGCAAATGAACTTTATGTAAACAATATTGACAACATAGTTTTCAGAAATGAAAATTCCAGCTTCAATCTCTGGACAGGTACAGAATATAAAAATTATAATCAGGCAAATAAAGCTGAACTGTCTGCTAATCCAAATTTCCATATAATTGATGAATCAAATAAATGGAAGTATCCGGAAAAATGTACATATGAAAAACTTCTTTCAGATGGCGGCGGATTTGTAACTACCAAGAAAAAAGCAGCTTCAAATTACTATGGTGAACTTGCAGACGGTTCAGGAAACAACGGATTTTATTCAATGCAGACGGCACCATCTTCAACAGGAAACATCATTTACGCTGTTGTGAATAATGCTGTCAGAACATACACTAAAGTAGCAAGCGGCGGAAAAAGCAATTTCAATCCTGATACTGGAAGTTTTAGTGATGTATGGGATGGTTCAGGCGAATATTATTATGACTCTTCACAGGATAAGCCTGTTTCAGAGATACTTGAAATTTCAAGTAACTGTACTCTTGCGGGCTCTTTCCCGAAGGTCAATATTGTTGTAACTCCTCCTTCAACTCTTGCAACCCTTTCTATAAACTGCGTAAACTTTACACTTGGAGAAAATGCAAATCTTGTTGTTAACGATGAACGAGATTCTGAAGGTGTTCCGTTGTCAACAGTTAAGCTCTTTACAAATACTTATATTAAGCTTTTTAACAAAAGCAAAATTTTAACCAGAAGTTATAAAGATATGCTCGACAGCGGAACTTTGCTCGATATTACTCAGAACCCTACAAAGGGCAATCTTGATGAAATGAAGTATATTCCTAATATCTATGTTTATTGTGATGGCGAAGGTACATTAGGTGTAGATTATTGGAATGGAAGTGCTAAGGAACATAAAATTTGTTCTATGGAAATTGGCAACAATTCCATGGTTATAGGTTATATTTATTCACCAGAGGGTCCAATACATAATAACACAACATATAACCTTTCAAGCAATGGTATAAAATATCAGGGTTCAGATGTAAAATCAGATTATACTCAGACTATGAATATTGGTGCTGTAGTTTGTAAAGATATTTATGCTCAGAATAATGCCTCAATATTCTATGTTAATCCTAATGCTGCTGGTGCAGATGATGATGATGGGGGAAGCGGCGGTTCATACAGAATTCTTTACTATAATAACGGCTGATAACAGAAAGGAAGTGCATAAATATGAAAAAGGCAAAAAAGCTTAAAGGTATGACTCTTGTTGAGTGTATAACTGCACTTGCTGTTCTTACAGTATTTACGGCTGCTATTGCTACAGCTGCAACATCTTTGGGAAAAATGAAAATTACTTCAAATAATGTTATAAAACAAACCTCATTTCAGGCTCCGAAAGCTGATAACAGAGATATTGTTAATTCTGAACTTAAAGCTGAAAACGAAGAAATTGTAGTAACAGTAAGCGGAATAGGCTCAAGAACATTTTATTCAAACAGATATTCAGTGAAGGTTGATGATAATCCTGATGAAGTTGAATCACAGCAGAGAGGTCTTTATGATGGTTCACAGCGCAGATTTCAGTTTTATGACCAAATCAGAAAAAATCCAAGTTAGCTGATTGGGAGGGATTTAATTGAAAAATAAAACTAAGCTTAAAGGTTTTACTTTGGTTGAATTAATAGTTGTTGTTGCAATTTTTGGACTTATAATGACAGCTGCTCTTTCAATTCTTCAGCCAATTGGCGATTTGTTTGTAAGTACAAGCAAATATGAAACAGCACGTTCAAGTTCAGATAATGTTCGACTGTATATCGAGGAAAATTTGAAATATGCTGATAAGTTTAAAACAGTTATTGGTACTGATTCATACCCTAACGATGAAGTTGAAAGCTTTATAAACTATTTTGGTAAAACAGTAGGCCCTGGAACAGATGCTCCGATTTATGTTATGGAAATTAAAAATGATATAACAGATGTCAGTGGTCATCAGGAGGGAAAACTTAATGTTATTGATTCTGCAACAGGACAGATTGTTATGTATAAAGACGGAGTAAAACAAAATGATTTTGCTGTCAACTATAATATGTACAGCGATTATGGCTTTAAAATAAGTCTTGCTCCAACATTCAGCGAAATAAGCCTTTCAGCAGACCTTGACATTTATCATGTCAATAAAAAGAATACAGTATGGACAGGTTCAAGTTTTACAATGCCTTACGATAAAGATGAATCAGGAAATAATGAAAAATATTATTCAACCACAGTGTCTTTTTCTATGATGAATATTCATGACACAGACAAAATTACATTTTATCACGAAATAGGCACTGGCAGATTAATTTCAAAATCAGAAATTCAGCCTGATTGGGTACTTGGTGTTAACTATAATGCAAATGATGATGAAAAAGAAAGATTTATAGATACAGTTAATTTAGGTGGCGATTCTGAAAATATATACTTTATCTACACTCTTCCAAAGCATGTAAATCAGTATTCATTAAGCTAACTGCAAAATTAAAAAAAGCAGTCGGAACGATTGCTCCGACTGCTTTTTAAATTGTTTCCTGCTGGAACAAAGTGAGATACCACTGTATTATCTGACTGCCCCAGAGAGTTCCGAGTACAATTCCTATTGCAAGATATGGGCCAAATGCGAATTTTGATTCGCCGCTGCGGTGCTTGTTTATGATACCGAATACTGCGGCAATTATAATTCCGAAAAATGCTGAAACGGCAATTCTTGATGGCCCTATGACAATTCCTGCGGCTGCCATGAGAAATGTATCGCCAAGCTCGATTCCACGGATTTTTTCACCGGTTCTTTTTTTAATTACTGCTCCTGAAATTTCACCAATTATAAAGAATGGAACGCTTATGCATAATCCGCCGATAATTCTCTGGACTATAGTAAGGTCATCTGTAAAGATTGCGGACGGTATAGCAAGAAATGCGATTAATCCAAGGATTCTTACGTCCATTTCAAGTGTATCCCAGTCCATAAAGCCTATTACTATAAGCAATGAGAAAAGAAAAAGTGTAATAACTGCTCTCGGAGTCGTATCCATTACTGCAAATACTATTACATAAAGGATTCCGTTAAGACTTTCTACTATCGGGTATCTCGGTGAAATCTTTTCCCCGCAGTTACGGCATCTGCCTCTTAAAAAAAGCCAGCTGAAAACAGGTATAAGGTCATATGCCTTGATTTTTGCACCGCAGGTCATGCAGTGCGATGAACGCTTTATAAGCGATTCATTGTTCGGAAGCCTTAAAATTACAACATTAAGAAAACTTCCGATACAGATACCATAAAGAAATATGATAGTGTAAAAAATTAAATAAAATCTGACATCCATATACTCCATACTAAGCAACATTGATTATTCCTCCAAGTATTTAATTTGTTATACTGTTATTTTAACATAATTTGATTGTAAATACAAGATTGAACGGAGGTCGTTTATGAGAAATATAAGAATAGGTGACTACCTTGTTGAACAGGGTCTCATCAATAATCAGCAGCTTGAAGAAGTTCTCGAAAAACAAAAGGAATCACAGGGTCAGAAAAGATTCGGTGAGGTTATCGTTGAACTCGGATTTTTAAGCGAAATAAGATTTGCTCAGGCTCTTGCAGGAAAACTTAAAGTTCCTTACGTTGACCTTGGAGCAATAGAGATAAACAATGATGCTGTGCTTAAAATTCCGGAAGCAATGGCTAAAAAACATACTGTAATCGCTATCGATATCGTGGGCAAAAAGCTTACTATCGCTACTGATGACCCGATAAACTTCAATATCCTTGAAGATATCAAGGTAATCACCGGTATGGACAGTACTCCTGTACTTGCCACAAAATCATCAATAAACAAGGCTATCGGTCGCTACTACTCAATGCAGAACGTTGATGACGTTCTTGATGACGTTACTTCACTCATGGGCTCAAGTGCTGAAGATGAAGAAGCAAAGGAAAGAGTTGAATCTGCTCCTATCGTAAAACTTGCAAATACTATCGTTGAAAACTCTTTCAGAGCAGAAGCTACCGATATTCATATTGAACCGTTCAAAACATATACAAGAATCCGTATCCGTGTAAACGGTGACCTTGTTGAACTTATGAACGTTTCAAATGTAGTGCATAATTCACTTGTAACTCGTCTTAAACTTATCAGCGGCATGAATATCGCTGAAAAGAGAGTCCCGCAGGACGGCCGTTTCTCCCACGTTGTTGACGGAACTACACTTGATGTCCGTGTATCTTCAATCCCGACCGTAAACGGCGAAAAAATAGTTATCCGTATCCTTTCAACCGGTCAGATTGCCCTCAGAAAAATTACTGACCTCGGTATGTCGGATTATAACTACAATATGTTTGAAAGTATGATTAAATGCCCTCACGGCGTTATCCTTGTTACAGGCCCTACCGGTTCAGGTAAATCTACTACTCTTTATGCTACCCTCGGCGAAATCGCAAAGCCTAATGTAAACGTTGTTACCGTTGAAGACCCGGTAGAAAAAAATATTGAAGGAATCAATCAGGTTCAGGTTAATACAAAAGCCGGCATGACTTTCGCTGCGGCTTTGCGTTCAATCCTCCGTCAGGACCCTGATATCGTTATGATTGGTGAAATGCGTGATACCGAAACTGCCGAAATCGGTATCAGAGCCGCTATTACAGGTCACCTTGTGCTTTCAACACTTCATACTAATGATGCTGCTTCAACTATCATGCGTCTTGTTGATATGGGAATCGCTCCTTACATGGTTTCAACTTCACTTATCGGCGTTATCGCTCAGCGACTTGTAAAAGTTCTCTGCCCTGCCTGCAAACAGCCGAGAATGGCTGAACCGGACGAGCTTGCCCTTATGAAAATAAATATGCCCGTTCAGATATATGACGCTGTAGGCTGCCGTGAATGCAATAATACAGGCTATAAAGGCCGTACTGCTATCCACGAAATAATCCATTGTACTGCCGGCATTTCAACACTTATCGCCAAGGGTGCTGGCAAGGAGGAAATCGAAAATGCCGCTAAACAGCATGGTACAAGACTCCTCAGAGATAACGTTTCTGAACTTGTACAGAAAGGCGTTACAACTATTGATGAACTCGTAAGAGTTACTTATACAGTTTAAACTAAAGGGAGGACTGTTTGAAAAATGGAAATGAAAATTAATATCGATAAAATTCTTGATGAGGTTCGTGTGCTTGGCTGCTCTGACCTTCATTTTACCGTTGATATCGCACCTGTTGTAAGACTTAACGGTGCTTTGAGAAAATTAAGTGCTTATCCGCTTATGGAAGAAGAAATGATTGTTGATATCGCTGAACAGATGGTTCCTGATGAACTTAAAAAAGATGTTTATGCCCATATCGATACCGACTTTTCCTATACAACTAAAAGAGGCTTCAGACACAGAGTCAATGTTTATCGTCAGAGAAACCATACTGCAATTGCTATACGTCTTCTCAGAAACGATATCCCGACTCTTGAGGACTTGCTCCTGCCGCCGATACTCGCAGACTTTTCTATGCGTCCAAGAGGTCTTGTTCTTGTAACAGGCCCTACCGGTTCTGGTAAATCAACTACTCTTGCAGGCATGATTGACTATGTAAATGTAAACAAATCCGCTCATATCATAACTGTTGAAGACCCTATAGAATATGTTCACGAACATAAAAGATGTATGATAAACCAGAGAGAAGTAGGCCCTGACGTTCCGGACTTCGCTTCCGCCCTCAGAGCCGCTCTCCGTGAAGACCCTGACGTTATACTCGTTGGAGAAATGCGTGACTTTGAAACAGTTTCTGCCGCTATAACCGCCGCTGAAACAGGTCACCTTGTATTCTCAACACTTCATACTACAAGTGCCGCTGATACAATCAACCGTATCATTGACGTTTATCCTCAGCATCAGCAGACCCAGATTAGAACTCAGCTTGCTAACGTTCTCGTTGGCGTTATCTCTCAGACTCTTCTCCCGAAAGCTGACGGTTCAGGACGTATTGCCGCTCTGGAGGTTCTTAATGTTACAGATGCCTGTGCTTCAATGATTCGTGACAATAAAGTTCATCTTATCCAGTCCGCTATCCAGACCGGTAAACAGTACGGCATGATTTGCCTTGACCAGGAACTTGCAAGACTCGCTAAAACAGGCGTTGTCCATGAAGCTGATGCTCTTGACAGATGCCATGACAAGGTCGAATTCTATAGATTCTTTAATGCTATGTAGGATTTTAATAAACGCCAATTTGATGGATTGTTTTTTGTAGGGGCGACCACCTATCGCCCGCCTGAAATTCCGGTGAATCTAACGGGCGAACACAGTTCGCCCCTACAGAATAAAAGGAAAATTTTATAACGATATTGTTAAAAATGGGACGGTATTTCTTATATGCCGTCCCTTTGTTGTGCAATATGACGAAGAAAAAGAGCGATTTTGTATACTATATCCAACTTTTATTAACGGATAATTGACATAATGCATATTTAATAATATTACTATGGTTAAAATGCATAAAATTTTTAACCTTTAATATGTATATCTGTTAAAACTGAAATATAAAATAAGGAATTATATGAGATTTAATATGACATTTAAAAATAGTCATAATAACTAAAATGAAACAAAGTTAAACGTTTTAAATTCAAGGTTGTACAAACTTGTTTTCAGAGTATTGACATCTATTTTCTTTGCTGATATAATAGGAACATAACAAAAAGTAATTATGACGTCAGATTACAAAAGCTTATCCCGCCGTACGGATATGGCGGAAAATCCGGAAACCAAAGGTGCAGAACCGGACGTTCCCAAAATAAATTTTATGCAGTTTAAAACAATTTCTGATTGAATGGATTTGTTTCATGAATATGTTTTCAGATTCTCTTTTCTGTCATTATTATGGACTGCAACACTTTTTAATTTTTACTCAATGAATATAGGGAGGAATTTCTTATGAAAAAAAGAATGAAGGGCTTTACCCTCGTAGAACTTATAGTTGTTATCGCTATCATCGGCGTTCTCGCTGCTATCCTCGTTCCATCAATGATGGGTTACGTTAAGGGCTCAAGACTTAAAACTGCTAACTCAAATGCTAAGCTCGTTTACACAACAGTTGCTTCTGTTTGTGCAGACCAGGAAACTCAGGGCAAAGTAGTTGGTGGTAGTGCTAAAATTAATTGTTCAACAGGTGCAGCAGCAGAGGAAGGTAACAATGTTGTTTCAGCTTGCGGTGAAGCAATTAAATCAGCTCTTTCAGATAATGGTAGTGCAGCAGGAATTGCTTTTGTACAGGTAGAAAAGAATTCTGTTAAGGGTACTCAGTGGGTTAAGACAGCTCAAGATGAAATGATTGGTCAGTACCCAGACCCTGCTTCAGAATACAAGAGCGGTAGTCTTTACAGAGATGATAAAGAAGTAAAAATTACCTTTGGAACATTGAATCTTGTAGGAGAAACAAAGTAATCTTATTTTTAGAAAAATTATCAATTACATAAAAAACTCTCTGATTCTTTCAGAGAGTTTTTTTTATTGCTGTTTTTTGTTGTAGGGGCGACCATCGGTCGCCCGTTGGATTAACCATGAATTTAATCAGACAACCAACAATTTACCATGCAGAAAACACATATCGAATTTATGGTTAAACCATAATTCAGGCGGGCGACCAATGGTCGCCCTTACAAAATACGAAGAAATTTTCTTGGTTTCAATAATAAAATTTAAATACATGATTTGACATTGTGATTTTTTGTTGTATAATTATAATAGAAAACAACAAATAAATATATTGGAGAATATTATGAATTTAAAAACAAGAAAGAAAAATCGGCTGGTGAATTTCGATTACAGCCGCAATGGGGCCTATTTTATAACAATATGTACAAAAAACAGAGTTGAATACCTTTCAATAATCGAGAATCATTCATTTGTAAAATTAACAAATTATGGAATTGTAGTTGAAGAAACAATACAAAATACAGGGAGATTTTATAATTCCGTTTATATTGATAAATATGTTATAATGCCGAATCATATCCATATGATAATAAGAATTGAAAATGATATTAACGAGCGACCGATGGTCGCCCCTACAATTTCAAATATCATAAATCAAATGAAAGGATATATTTCAAAAAAAATAGGTTTTTCTATATGGCAAAAATCATTTCATGACCACATTATAAGAAATGAAAAAGAATATGCTGCCTTATGGAATTATATAGAATATAATCCTTGCACATGGGAAAACGATTGTCTGTATGTTAAAACAAATTCAACAACCTATTTGTAGGGGCGACCATCGGTCGCCCGTTTGGGTATACCAAAATTTTAAACCGACAACCAACGTTTTTCCATAAAAAAACAAATATCAAATTTATGGTTAAACCATAATTCAGGCGGGCGAACACAGTTCGCCCCTACAGAAATAATTCACCAAATTTGCGTTAATCTAAAATTATGATGACATTGTAGGGGCGACCATCGGTCGCCCGTTGGATTAACCGTGAATTTAATCAGACAACCAAGATTTTTCATATAGAAAACAAATATCAAAATTATGGTTAAACCGTAATTCAGGCGGGCGACCAATGGTCGCCCCTACAGAAATAATTCACCGAGTTTAATTACAAAATAATATAATATAAACATTCAAGGGAATTCATTTCATTGACTTATAAAATTGTCTGATATATTATAAATACAGAAAATTTTTATAAGGAGATTATTTGAAATGTACAGGAAATTAAAAGGCTTTACTCTCGTAGAACTTATAGTTGTTATCGCTATCATCGGAGTTCTTGCCGCTATCCTCGTTCCATCAATGATGGGTTACGTTAAATCTTCAAGACTTAAAACTGCTAACTCAAATGCCAAGCTCGTTTATACTACTGTTTCTTCAATATGCTCCGAACAGGAAACTATGGGCAGTAATATCAGCGGCAGTGCAAAAATAGACTGCTCAACCGGTGCAGAGGCGGCTGACAATAACATTGTGTCCGTATGCGGAACTGCAATAAAAAATGCTCTTTCTGATAACGGCAATGCGGCTGGCGAAGCTTATATAAAAGTTGACAATAATTCAGTCGAGGTTGTTCAGTGGCATAAAACTTCTGAAGATTCAATAGTTGGTCAATATCCAGACCCTTCTGATGAT
>DJFA01000029.1:0-713 GCA_002431975.1 Ruminococcus sp. UBA5884 | reverse complement strand
ACTCTCTGATTTTTTCAGAGAGTTTTTTTATTTCTATTTAATAAATAATTCTGAATGACTGCCTAATCTTGAAAGTTCAAGTACAAGTACATCTTCAATATATGCATATATAAGAAGCCAATCCGGCTCAATATGACATTCACGGTGGTCAGAATAATTGCCTTTTAAATAATGGTCGTGATATTTTTCTTCAAGAGGCTCTTTATTGGCAAGTCTTTCAATAATTTCATACATCTTGTCAAGATTTTTATTCTGTTTTTTAGCAAGCTTCAAATCTTTTTTGAACTGACTGGTGAATTTTATTTCATATCTCATCTTCCAAAGCCGTCTTTAATTCCTCAATGGTTTTATATCCTTTGATATTTTTATCTCCTGCAATATGTTTTCCTTCTTCCATAGCGGCGGCAGTAACCGCATTAGGCACATCAAGAGTCGGATAGAATGGTATTCCGTTTTCCCTTATTGACTGTCTGAGAAACATATTAATAGCTGTAGTCATATTAAGTCCAAGCTGTTCAAAAATTTTTTCAGCCGCTTCTTTTACTTCTTTATCAGTACGAATATTTATATTTGCTGTACTCATAAAATATACCCCCTTATATATTAATTATAATACGTTGTATTCACATTGTCAATACAACGTGTATGAAATTGCTAAAAAATAATAATATAAAAAAGGTCAGACCTTAATGAAATGCTCCCCTTTTGTTAGA
>DJFA01000023.1:15816-24416 GCA_002431975.1 Ruminococcus sp. UBA5884 | reverse complement strand
TTTTTTTAAATTTCCTTACAGTTTTAAGTTAAAACTGTGCAAAACATAAATAAAACCTACATCAAATCAGTAAATTTATATAATTCATTGAATTTGATATCATTATATTACCACAACGCAATATGAATGTCAAGGGCTAAAATGACATTTTTACATATTTCACAAATATTTTTTCATTTTTTATACAACATTTCAAAAAGAACTATAAAATTTTACCCATGTTATGCATTTTGACAGTAATTAATCAGCTTTCAGACACTGCTGTATCAGAAGTCTGTGATGAAAAATCAGATATTTCGTTTATTATGGAATCGATGTCAGTATTTTCAGATTTGGTGAATTCAATATTTTTGCCATATCCATTGAATGTAATCTCAGAGCCGTCATTGCTGATACCCCATTCATAGTATGCACTAAGAGTATTGTCATTGCCGAAAAAGTATATATTTTTGTCATCAATGCCCCAGATTCCGTCAGAATTTATAAAGCTTCCATCGGTTTCAGAACCGCTGAATATTGCTTTAAGAGGTGTACAGTTTAACATATACATTGAAGTTTCATTTTTCTGAATCCATACAGAATCATCAGAGATAACTCCTGCAAATTCTGCGGCAGATTTAAGGCTGTCCGCTGAACTGCTGATATTTTCATATGTATAATCCTCTGTCGGAGCAAGAACCACATCATTGAAATCAATAAACACAGTTTCGCCGTCCATAGCAGTTGTAAGAGTATAAAGACCGGCTTCATCGGTTTTTTCCTCATCATTGAATATATAAAGTTCGCTGTCATTAAGAGTCCAGTAGCCCTCTGTATTGGAAGTTTCGCCATTTTCAACAGCAGTGAGTGAAATTTTGTCATCAAGAAAAGCTACTGCATAAGTATTTTCTGAATTTGTGCCGAACCAGCATTTTTTATTAACCATGCTGCCGAATTCGTCATTTTCAGAATTTTCTGCGGTAGTTTCTCTGGAAGTTTCTGTATTTTCAACAGATGAATTTTCAGTCTCGGAACTGCTGTCATTATTTTTTTCGCAGCCTGCAAATGCGGCACATACGGCGATTGCTGAAAGCAAGGCAATAAATTTTTTCTTCATAATGAATATCTCCTTTTATATATAAAAATTTTATGGAAATCATTATATCATAATTTCTACAGTTTTACAATACAAAAGGAGATATCTTTTCATGATATCTCCGATTTGTAACAATTTATAACTAAACTGCAATATATTCAGCACTTGCATATCCGGTAATTCCGTTATAGCTGATAACATACCACGGACTGTCCTCACCATAAAAAACGCCGTAAACAGTAACCATTGCATCAGCCGGAGCAGAACCGATTATTCTTCCTTCAAGTGACGGATATGAGCGTATATTAAGCCCTGAACCGTCAGTAACCACTATCCCCTGTCTTACAGCACCGGCTTCAATGAAAGGTATTCCGAAATAGTCGCATAATGACTGGACAAGATTTTTAGCTATTGAATTAAGATTTGTTCTTATCCAGAGTTCATCTTCATAATTGTCATGATATCCGAGTTCAGCAAGAACGGCAACAGCTCTTGTTCTTAAAACCTCCCCGAGATTGTATGTCGGCAAAGCTCTTGACCTTGAAGGCAGAGGGTAAATATTTTCGAGATTATTTGCGATAATGACGGCAAGTCTTTCGCTGTCATCATCTTCCGGAGCATAATATATGTCGATTCCTCTTAATTTTCCGGCAAATTCTCCACCGCCTGCATTTGTATGGAGAGCAAGATGAACGTCATAATAGCCTGAATTTGAATCAGCGATAGCACCGACTGCCCCTCTGTCAGGGTCATTTCTTACATATTTTATGCCGCTTGACCTTAAATAAGGCTCCATTCTGTCAGCAAGCATATTCATATATAGTTCTTCATTTCCCTCTGTAACATAGTTATTAAATTCCTGAGTTGAAGGACTTAAAAAAACTGTAGGCATAAACAACTCTCCTTTCAGTTTATGATATGCAGGAGATTAAGATGATGTGAAAAGAGGATATACTATTATAATAGTATATCCTCTGTTTTTTTGTCAGTCATTAGGTGTATTATGGAATCTTCCGTCAATTTCCTGAGTTTTTACAACATTTATAAATGAATGCTTGTCCACAGCTCTTATAAGCGGTATCAGACGTTTTCTTGCTTCAGTATTAATAACTGAATATATCAAAGTTCTTTCTTTCTGCTCATAACAGCCTATTCCTTTAAAAAGAGTCGCATCATGGTTGGTAGTTTCCTTAATTATTTTATAAATTTCCTCAGATTTATCTGAAATAATGAATAAAGTTTCTTTTTTATATCTTTTATAGAGCATATTTATTATCTGAGTACTGCAAAACTGATAAATTATTGAATATAAAGCGATTTCCCATTCAAAAAGTGCCCCTGCAAGAACAAGAATTATAACATTTCCCATAAGAATATAGTTCCATGAGTCAATTCCCTTCTGTTCTGACATGAAAATGCTTATAAAATCAGTTCCGCCTGTCGTAGTTCCTGCATTAAGGCATATACTTATTGCAAAACCGTTGATAATTCCTCCAAAAACGCTTATAAGCAGAATATCTTCCGTAAATGAGTATGAAGGAAGTATATCAACAAAAATACTTGAAAGAACTATATGTATAATCGAATAAAGCGTAAATTTTTTGCCTATGAATCTGAACCCGATATAGACAGGAAATATATTGAGAAGCACATTAAGCAACGTATACGGAACATTTATATTGAAATAAACAGACATTATATTCTGGATAAGCAGTGAAATTCCTGCAAATCCTCCGGGGAGCAGTCCGGCAGTTTTTGCAAAGCATCTGAGATTGAATGCATAAAGCAGTGATGATACAATAACCGCCGCAATTCTTAATAATTCAAATAATTCAGGATGTTTTGATTTCAATGTTTTAAACATAATATCCGCCTCCTATACCGATAATTTTATTTAATTATATCATTTTATGATATTCAAGTCAACTAAAAAAATAAAAACACTTGAATTGCAATATTATGTATGATATAATATAATAAAATAAAAAAAGAAAGGAATTATCAGATATGAAAAAAGCAATCGCATTATCCGCCGCATTATCAGTATTTGCTTCAATGTCAGCCATAGCTGTATCCGCTGAATCATCAGAAGCTGTCCCTGCAAATGTGGAATCAGCAGTCTATGAACAGCTTTTCAACCAGTATCAATGTGATGCCAATGAAGATGGCGTTATCACAGATGAGGAATTGAAAGCACTTCAAAGCATACGTCTTTCACTTGACGGAGTTACAGATATATCATGGCTTAAAGATATGACAAATCTTACATATGTATACCTGTCAGGCGGAGAAATAAAAGATGTTTCAGTCCTTGCAGAAGTTCCGAACCTTAAAAACATATATCTTGACAATGTTCCGATAACTGATATATCATGGCTCAAGGGCATGAATCCTGAAACAGTACGTTTAAATGATATGAATAAGATAACCCTTAAACAGCGTATTGATGTATCAAAATTCAATGATATATCCATGAAACGTGGATATTCAGAACTTGCCGGAGCATTTCCGATAGGACTTTTTGATGACTATACAACTGAAATCCATATTGAAAACCCTGAAACAGTTGTATTTGACGTTTCATCAGCATATTCCGGTGATGACGGAAGTTCATATCTTATAAACCAGACATCAGCTCCTGTTTATGCAAAAAATGCAGGCTCAACGGGATACTATATAACAATTAACGGTGAAAAAGTATTTTCAGGAACTATCAATGTTGAAGAAATATCTCCTTTGAATATGGAACATATCAATAAGGACACTGAATATTCGTCTGAACGTTTGCAGTCGGAATATTACAGCAGCAAGCCTGTAATTCTCAATGACGGCACTCTTTATGCAATAAATGACGGAAAACTTGAAATCTGTGAACATAATGTTTCTGATTATAAAACAGGATACTATACAGATAAAGATGGCAGTTATGTATCAAGTGACATAGTTCTGCTTGATGACGGAACTGTTAAAGTAAATGGTCAGACTGTTGCTTCCGATGCTGCTGAAATCGGAAAAAACCGCTTTATTTCAAATGACGGGAAGTTATACTATTTTAAAGATGAAAACGGACAGATAAAAGCTGATTATGCAGTTTCAGACTGCAAGAGCTTTATAAGCACAACAAATTATTATTACCTCTCATCAGACGGAGAAGTAATGCTGATTTCAGAAAACAACGGCTCATATTCAACATACAGCACAGGAATCAAAAACCCGATTTCATCACATAATGATTATTTTGTTGATGAAAATAAAATACTCTGGGAAGTAAAAAGAAATAAAAATTCTGCTCCGACAGTTACTAAAAAAGCCGAAGATGCGGTATTTGTAGGCTATCGCTCATACAGCGGCGGAACTGTTTACGGCTGTGTGCATATCGCAAGTGACGGCACTGCATACAGAGTCGGAACAACACAGAAAGTAACCTTATGTGATGATGAATACACTAAACCATATATAAAATCAGGATATTTCTTTGATGATTCAGCAACTGTAAATTCAGCACTCAGCAAATCGAATTATCATATTACATCTGATAATGTCCTTACTCTTTTATATTCAGGTGAAACACATGAAATTGCAGATGTTGCCGATTATATAGGATATGATTATGACAATGATTCAAAAAGCATTACAATATACTATATATGTACAGATAATTCTGTATGCAGCTATTCAATGCCTGAAAACAAATACTCTCTTATGACTGCTGAAATTCCTGATGAAAATATTCCGGGAGATATCAATGATGACGGAACTTTCAATATACTGGACATTACGCAGATGAAACAGTATATTCTCAATGGACTCCAGCCGCAGGAACTCAAAAATGCAGATATGAATAATGATAATATTTCAGATATATCTGATTTTGTCATAATGAAAAACAATATTATTAAATAGTATAAATGCGTTCGGATTAAAAAAAATCCGGACGCATTCTTTTATTTATTTTACCGGTTATAAAACCATTCAAAGCACCTGTTAATATTCCGGATATAATCAGATAAGGCAGATATGAAAATACTGCCGTTGAACCGAGTACTAAATATGCGGCAGATATCTGACCGATATTATGAAAAATTCCTCCGCCTATGCTTGATGGTATTTCCTTTGAAGATATCTTTTTTATTGTTATCATTGCCGCAAAGCTTAAAAAGCCTCCTGCGGCACTGTATATCAGCGAAACAGCATTTCCGAAAAAAAGAGCATTCAGAACAAGTCTTGCGGATAATATCATAAGAGTTTCAGATTTTTTAAGATTAAAGACTGAAAAAAGTATGATTATATTGGCAAATCCTATTTTTATTCCCGGAATTGACGGAACAAGAGGAGGAATAATAGCCTCAATCCAGCTTAAAATAAAAGCAATTGCCAGAAGCACAGATAAATATGCAAGTTTAAGAGTTTTATTCAAGAGATTTTCTCCTTTTTATCGTATTGTTATTATAACTTTTGCCGGAAGACATACTATATTTTCATTACTCATTGAAATTTCTCCTTTTTTAACGCATATTTTATCCGGACATTCTGATGAAACTACTTTTATACTGCCGTTTTTGCATTCAACTTCAAGAATAATATTGTTATCTCCATGAATTTTCATAGTATTGGATTTATTTATGTCAAGTTCATATAATTTTTCTCCGCATACACTTATTTCAGCATATTTTCCTTTATATGAATGAGTTTTTGAAACAGCAATCCATATCAGGCATATCAGAATTATAATAAAAATCATTATTTTCCCATAATATTTTTTCATATCATTGCTCCCTGTTTATTATTGAAAATTCTGAATCATCATTAATATGTATACAGTCAGCAAGTCCCTGAGTAATGAATATATCAGAATTATCATCAATCATGACTGCTTCAAAATCCGTATTATTCTGATAATATTCCGAAGCTTTTTCAGCTCCCATAACAAAAAGAGCTGTTGAAAGAGCATCACAGACTGCGGCTGATTTTCCGATTATTGTTACTGAAACAAGTCCGCTGTCTGCCGGATATCCGTTTTCAGGGTTTAAAATGTGCCAGTATCTGTTTCCGTTTTCGTCAGTAAAATATCTCTCATAATTTCCCGAAGTAACAACCGCACAGTCCGATATATCAACGGTACAGATATTTTTTTCAGGAGCATATGGGTCTGCAATACCGATATTCCAGTCAGAGCCATCAGGTTTTGAACCAACAGCAGCAATATTTCCGCCAAGGTTAATAATTCCGCTTTCTATGGAATTTTCTCTGAATATTTCAGCAATGCGGTCTGCTGCATAGCCTTTTGCTACTGAACCGAGGTCTGTCTGCATATTTTCAGGAATTGTAATGATATTACCGTCAATATTAATTTTTTTATAGTCAACCAGTTCAAGAAGTTCTGAAATTTTTCTGCTGTCGGGAATTTTATAGTCAGAACCGGTAAATCCCCATTCTTTCAGAACAGGATATATGGTTATATCAAGGTTTCCGTCTGTTTTTCTGCACATATCAAGAGCAAAATTCATGATATCAACAGTATCATCACTGATTTTTACAGGTTTGCCATGAGAATTATTTATTTTTGATATATCGCTTTCAGAATCAGTTACGGAAAACAGTTTTTCAAGCTGACGGATTTTTTCTGCTGAAAGGTTCACTGCATCTTCAGCTTTTTCACCATATGCTTTAACAGTCATAAATGTATCCATCGCAAAAATATCCCTCTGAGCTGATTTTTCCTCGTTCAAAGAACATGAGCAGAGAAAAACAGCTGATATCAGAACATATAAAATTCTTTTCATTAAAAAAACTCCATTATAAAAAGTTATATACTATATAATAAATATTAACCTTTTTCAGAATTATTGTCAATGCCGGATATATTGTCACCCTGAAATTTTAAAATAGTTGACATTTGTTATTCTGTATGATATAATAAAAAAAACAATTATTCAGGAGGGCATTTCATATGCAGAAATTAAAAATCAGGGACATGACTTTGATGGCAATGTTTACCGCACTGTCGGCAATAGGAGCTTTTATCAAGATACCTACACCATTAGTACCATTCACATTGCAGACAATGTTTACCTGTATGGCAGGACTTATTCTCGGAAAGAAAAAAGGCGGATTAAGCGTTGCATTGTATGTAATTCTCGGACTTGTCGGACTTCCGATATTCACAAAGGGCGGAGGGCCTCAGTACATATTTGAAACAACATTCGGATATCTTATAGGCTTTGCAGTAGGTGCATATGTAACAGGAGCAATTGCTCATGCAAAAGAAAACCCATCACTTAAAAGGCTCATATGTGCCGCAATGGTAAACCTTGTTATAGTGTATGCATTTGGCAGTGTGTACGGATATATAATCCTCAACTATGTAAATCATGTACAGTATGGTGCAGTGCAGGTTCTTATGGCTTTTGCACTTCCATTTATACCGGCAGATGTTGTAACCTCACTTTTTGCGGCAATACTCGCAAAGAAACTGCTTCCTGTTCTTGAAAAGCAGTTCAGTCTTTCATACTAAATAATTCGATAATGAAATTTTATGATTGAAAATATGGGATTTTCAATACATTTTGTAGGGGCGACCATTGGTCGCCCGTTGTGACATACTGTAAACCGAGCGGGCGACCAATGGTCGCCCCTACAGAAATAATTCATCGAATTGGCGTTAAAATAATATATTTCTTCAGGGGCGACCACTCATCGCCCCTTATGATTTTTCATGAAATCATTTGTAAACAAAGTGAAATAATCTGTAATAATTATGTTGTTGAAAAAAAGATAATATATAGTATAATGTTAATCATAGATAAATAAAAATGTGTAGAAAAATAACGCCGGTTCTTAAAAAAGAAAAGGCGTTATTTTTTTTATATCAGTCAAATAATTTTTTAAGCTGGAGCAAAGCCTCTGCATCACCGTCAATAATTATTTTTTTGCCTGCAAGAGCATCATCAATACTGAGTTTGCCTGAAAGAATACTGTCAAGAGTAGTCTTATTGAGGTTTACAGAAGCATCACGGTCATTATATTCATAAGGTTCAACGGAAAGTTTTCCATTAAGAACCTCTACATAAAGAACTCCTGAAGCTCTTCCGGTAAGGTTTACCTGTACAGCGAATTTATAAGGCAAATCGCTCAAATCTCTTTTTGAAAGCACCTTTCTTGCTTTAGAAATAATATCAGAACTCATAAATTTCAATCCTTTCAGTTTACAAGAGTATATTCAAGATTTTCCCACAGAAGGTCAGAACCGATATCTGTTCCGTCAGGAAGCAGTGCCATAGCAACAAGAATAGTATCTTCAGTTTTTATATCTGTACGGAACAGAACTGCATAATCGCCGGTGATATCCTTCACTTTGTATGAATACGTCATTTTCCTAACTCTCCTTTATAAAAAAATACTGTATATAACGCCAATGCGACAATAAAATTTTTTATGATTGAAAAATATGAAATTTTCTTTATATTTTGTAGGAGCGACCGTTTGTCGCCCGTTAGATTCATCGAAATTTCAGGCGGGCGACCAA
>DJFA01000023.1:11210-15764 GCA_002431975.1 Ruminococcus sp. UBA5884 | reverse complement strand
AACAATTCATCGAATTGACGTTATATAAATTTTAACATCATATTTAATATTAGTCAAGTTTATCACAGCTTTTTATTTTTTATCATACAATATTATTAATGAAATCAGGAAAAGGAGAATGATTTTTATATGATTACCACAATTATTTCTCTTGTACTGCTTATAATTGCATTTTTTCTGATAAGTGCAGTAATATTTCAGCCGTATTATGAGATGAAAAGCAAGGCATCTGTTTTTATTCCTGCAAGGAAAGGCGATATTGAAAGCATTGAAACAGATATAAGGACAGTTATGAATGATGTAAGGAAAAATTACAAGAGAACTGTCCGCAGAGTTTACATTGTAAATATTGACAATGATATCGGAATAGCCGAAATGTCACGCAGACTTTGCGGTGAATACGATAATCTTTCAGTATGCGGGAAATCGGATATATTAAAAATTATTGACGAATAGAAAAAGTGGATTGCTTTTTATTTAAAAAAAAGCTATAATAGTATTGTGTATAAAAGGAGTGAAAAAAGTGGAGGAAGAACTGATTGAAATAACAGGCACGGTTGAAAACGTACTGTTTAAAAATGAAAGCAATGGCTATATAGTTTTTGATATTAATTCAGATAATGAACTTATAACCGTAGTCGGTGAACTGGGTGATATCGATGAAAATGAGAAATTAAGACTCCGTGGCAGCTATAAAAATCATTATAAATTCGGAAATCAGTTCTGTGCGGAATATGTGGAATTTATTCTCCCATCGGTATCATCCGAAATACTTGAATATCTTTCAGGCGGAATAATCAAGGGTATAAATAAATCACTTGCTAAAAAAATAGTTAAGGAATTCGGCGAAAAAACTCTTGATATAATTGAAAATGACCCTGAAAAGCTTACAATAATCAAAGGCATACCTATAGGAAAGGCTATGGATATATCAAAGGAATTCAACAAAATTGTCCATATAAAACGCCTTACCGGAAACCTCGGTGAACTCGGCATAAAACCGAAATATACACTCAGAATATTTAAAAAATGGCAGTATGACAGCATTAAAATGCTTAAAGACAATCCATACAGATTATGCGACAAGGATATCGGCATAAGTTTTATTAAAGCTGAACAGATTGCTAAAAATGTAGGCATAGCCTCTGATTCTCCTAAAAGAATAAGTGCAGGAATAAGATATGTTCTTGAAGTAAATGCTGAAAACGGTCATACCTGTCTTCCACTTGAACAGCTTGAAAAACTCTCCTGCAATTATCTTGAAATAGGCGGCAAGGATTTCTATAATTCATATAATTCAGAAATAGAACAGGAAAATATTTTTGAATATGAAAAAAACAACCGTACATTTATATATCTTGAAGAATATTATCATGCTGAAAAATATATTGCCGACAGACTCGCAGCTCTCAAATCAATAAGCAGACGTGCCGCCCATGATTACAGCAGACTAATTGATATTGAAGAACAATCAAGCGGTATCAGTTATCATGAAATACAGCGTCAGGCAATATCCGAAGCTCTCTCAAAGGGTATCATGATTCTTACAGGAGGCCCCGGAACAGGTAAAACAACTACTCTTAATGCCATAATCTCAATATATGAAAGCAAGGGCGACAGAGTAATGATTACTGCTCCGACAGGACGTGCCGCAAAAAGAATTTCAGAACTTACAGGTCATGATGCAAGAACTATACACCGTATGCTTGAGGTTGAGTTTGATTCAGCCGGAAATATGAAATTTGTGCATAACGAAAAAAATCCTCTTGAATGCGATGTTATGGTAATTGACGAAATGTCAATGATAGATGTGCAGCTTTTTTCAGACCTTCTTAAAGCACTCCGTGTAACCTGCCGTATAGTAATGGTTGGCGACAGTGACCAGCTTCCATCTGTAAGAGCTGGAAATGTTTTAAAAGACCTTATCGAAAGTGCAAGGATTCCGGTTGTATGCCTTAAAGAAATATTCAGACAGTCAGAACAAAGCTGTATAATAACAAATGCTCATAAGATTATAAACGGAATATATCCGGATATCAAACAGAAAAACAATGATTTTTTCTTTTTTCAGCGTATGGATTCAGAATCCGCCTCTGAACTGGTTATCAGCCTTTATGCAGAAAGACTTCCCAAAGCATATAATTATTCAATATTTGATGATATACAGATTCTTTCACCGTCAAGAAAAGGTTTTCTCGGAACTGTTGAACTCAATAAAAAAATCCAGCAGACTGTAAATCCGAAACAGTATAATGTAAAGGAAGTACATTCACTGCTTTATACATTCCGTGAAGGCGACAAGGTAATGCAGATTAAAAATAACTATGATATACAGTGGACAAAGGACGATGACGAAAAGGGTGCAGGTATCTATAACGGGGATATAGGAAAAATTCTCAGCATAAACACCCGTTCCCGTGAAGCAAAAATACTTTTTGATGACAAGCTTGCTTCATATAATATTGACCAGCTTGACCAGCTCGAACTTGCTTATGCTGTAACTATCCATAAAAGTCAGGGAAGCGAATTTCCGGCAGTAATTATACCTGTGCTTGAAGGATTTGACAAGCTTTATTACAGAAATCTGCTTTATACCGGAGTTACAAGAGCAAGAAAGCTCCTTATAATAGTAGGCTCACAGCTTGAAGTATACAGAATGGTTGACAATAACCGCCGTACTTTAAGATATACCTGTCTTAAGGATATGATTGAAAATGAAATTGATTTCTGAAAATCTTAAAAAAATTATTCTTGATATATTTTATCCGAACAGATGTCCATGCTGTAATGGATTTATCAGATGGAACGAAATAATCTGCGATAAATGCGTATCTGATATTGAAGAAATGGAAAATCCTGATTTCTGTCCATTATGCGGCAGAAATCCATGTATCTGTGATTCAGGTCTTTTCTATGACAGAGCATTTGTTTATAAACCATATGACGGAGCAATAAGAAACGGCGTAATTTCAATGAAACGTGGCAATAATACAAATTTTGCTGAATATGCAGGAGAAAAGCTTGCCGCAATGCTTGAAAGCTGTCAGGATATTGACTGTATAATCCCCGTTCCTATGTCTGCCGCAAAAAAACGTTCAAGAGGATATAATCAGGCTGAACTTATATCAGATAAAATTTCTGAAATACTCGGGATTCCGGTAAGGAATGATATTCTTTTCATGATATACAGCAAAAAGGAACAACATTCAAAAAATGCAAAACAACGAGCTGAAATTAAAAATTATCTGGAAATCAACGAAAACGCTGACCTTTCAGAAATGAAAATAATAATATGCGATGATGTTATTACAACTTCATCTACTGTAAATGCCTGTGCTGAACTCCTTAAATCAAAGGGGGCAGCAGAGGTTACCGCTGTACTTGCATCAGGTACAGTACTGAAGATATAATTTAAAGGGAGAAATTTATGGATATCGGTATTGATTTGGGTACTGCAAATATAGTTATGACAACCGGCAGAAAAGGCGTTGTCATCAATGAAGCTTCAGTTGTTGCATACAATAAAAAAAGACATTGTATTATGGCAGTGGGAAATAATGCTGAATCCATGACAGGACGCTCACCGGATTATGTAAGCCTTTTAAGACCTGTTGAGGGCGGTGTTATTTCCGATGATGTGATGACAAGAATTATAATCCGTGAATTTCTTCTTAAAATCAGCAGAAAACAGCTTATAAGACCAAGAGTTATAATCTGCATACCATCATCAATAACTGATGTTGAAAGCCGTGCCGTTATTGATGCGGCTCTCGGTGCAGGTTCAAGAAAAGTATTTCTGATACAGGAACCTATTGCCGCTATGCTCGGTGCAGGTGAGGATATATCTCTCCCCTGCGGAAATCTTGTAATTGATATCGGCGGCGGAACTACTGATATAGCTGTAATCTCACTCAACGGAATAGTAAATTCAAATTCAGTCAGAACAGCCGGAAATACTCTCGATAAGGCGATAATGCGTTACATATTCAACCGCTATAAAGTTCTTATCGGTGAAAAAACTGCTGAATATGCAAAAATTCATCTTGCAAATGTATATAATCCTGACAGCAAAAGAACTATGCTTATAGGCGGAAAAAATGCCGCAAACGGTCTGCCTGAACAGATACGAATCAGCGAACAGGATATTTTCTATGCTGTAAAAGATGATGTGAATGATATAATAAATGCTGTAATTCCCGTACTTGAAAAAACTCCTCCCGAACTCGCAGGAGATGTTTACAGAAAAGGTGCATTGCTTACCGGCGGCGGTGCATTGCTCAAAGGAATAGACAGCCTTATTTACAAACAGCTTGGAATAAAATGCCGTATTGCTGATGATGCTGTAACCTGTGCCGCAAAAGGTACCGGAAAAGCATTCAGAATACTTGATAATCTGCTTGACGGATTTGAATATATATCATTCTATAAATATAAACATTAAAAAATCCCTTTTATCAAGGGATTTTGATGATTATTTTCTGCAATTTGTTCATTCGATATCAAAATTTTATGATTGAAAATATGGGATTTTCCATTTGTAGGGGCGACCATTGG
>DJFA01000023.1:10229-11053 GCA_002431975.1 Ruminococcus sp. UBA5884 | reverse complement strand
TAATTTCAGATAAACGAATCACAAAAATGACCATCGAATTGGCGTTAATATTAATATTCAACACCATAAGTTTTTCTGTATTCAATCATCTTGTCAAGATATTCTCTGCCTTCAATGATTCCGTTTCTTATTGCATCGATAATATCATTTATAGTAACTATCGGATAGATTGAAATGCCAAATTCATTTTTAACTTCCTGAACTGCTGAAAGTTCGCCTTTACCCTTTTCCATTCTGTCAACTGAAATTATCATTCCTGTGATATCAACATCAGCATTTGCTTTAAGTATCGGAAGAACCTGTCTTATAGCAGTTCCGGCAGTAATAACATCTTCAATTATAACAACCTTTTCGCCGTCAGTAAGTTTTTTACCTACGATAACGCCGCCTTCGCCATGGTCTTTGGCTTCCTTGCGGTCGAAACAGTAGTTGACATCAATATCATACTTATTATAAAGAGCAATGCTGCAAGCTACAGCAAGCGGAATACCCTTATATGCAGGGCCGAACAGAGTTTCAGCTTCAACATTATTTTCCTTTATGCATTCAGCATAGTATTCACCGAGCTTTGCAAGCTGAGCACCTGTTTTATAGTTTCCTGTATTGACAAAGTAAGGAGCTTTTCTGCCGCTTTTAAGAGTAAAATCTCCGAATGTGAGAACTCCGCATTCTGTCATAAATTTAATAAAACTTTCCTTGTAAGTCATTTTTAATATACCTCCATTTTTTATATGTATCAGAATTAATTATCTGTTTTAATCTGTAGGGGCGAACTTATAAATTCTAAAACTTTAAGATTGCCACAAATTCAGCAAACTAACGTT
>DJFA01000023.1:0-10087 GCA_002431975.1 Ruminococcus sp. UBA5884 | reverse complement strand
TGGGCAAAAACTTTTATTCCCGCTATTACTTACTGATAATGTTTTTCAAATGGGCGGATATTTTACTTATTGTAAACCGTTATGTTTTATGGCAGGCAAAAACTTTTATTCCCGCCATTACTTGAATGTAGCGTTTTACAAATGGGCGGATATTTTTGTAGGGGCTTCCTTAAGTTCGCCCGTTTTAGGTTTACCATAAATTCAGTATCGCAATTTTCAGATTACAATATTTTCAAGGTCTGCAAGCCATATTGATGAACAGGCATCACTCGGCATTCTGAAATCACCTCTTGGTGAAAGTGTAACGCTTCCCACCTTTGGTGCATCTGGCAGACATGAACGCTTGAACTGCTGTGAAAAGAAACGTCTGTAGAATATTTTTTCCCATTTCAGAATAGTTTCATCTGTATATAAACCATTAAACGCATAATGAGCCATTCTGAAAATCTTTGAGGGCGGAAATCCGAATCTAAGCATATAATAAAGGAAAAAATCATGAAGTTCATAAGGCCCTACGATATCTTCAGTTTTCTGTGCAATAGTGCCGTTATCCTCCGGCGGAAGAAGTTCCGGACTCACAGGAGTATCAAGTATATCAAGAAGAACATCTCTTAAAACACCGCTTTTTATATCAGCTTCATATGATACAAGATATCTTACAAGAGTTTTCGGAACTGATGCATTTACAGCATACATTGACATATGGTCACCGTTATATGTTGCCCAGCCGAGAGCAAGTTCTGAAAGGTCGCCTGTACCGATAACTATTCCGTTTTTCTGATTGGCAATATCCATAAGAATCTGAGTTCTTTCCCTTGCCTGTGAATTTTCGTATGTCACATCATGGATATTTTCATCATGTCCTATATCATCAAAATGCTGCATAACGCTTTTTCTTATATTTATCTCAACAAGTGTTGCACCATATGACTTTGCAAGTTCACAGGCATTGCTGTATGTTCTGTCAGTAGTGCCGAAGCATGGCATTGTAACAGCTGTTATGCCTTTTCTGTCAAGTCCGAGCATATCAAATGCATTTACTGCAACAATCAGTGCAAGAGTTGAGTCAAGACCTCCCGATAATCCGATAACAGCATTTTTACAGCCGATATGTCTGAGTCTTGTCATAAGACCAACAGCCTGAATTTTGCTTATTTCGCTGCATCGTTCAGACAAATCATCACGCTTGCTTGGAACAAATGGTTTCTGAGGGATATACCTTTCAAGTTTGGTTTCAGTAATTTCAGTGTCAAATACATTTAATGCATCTTCAGGCAGATTTTCAAAAGTATTTGAACGTCTGCGTTCATTTGCAATTTTTCTGAAATCAATATCCGCATAGATAATCTGGTTTTTAAAGCGTTCTGATTCAGCAATAACTGAGCCGTTTTCAGCTATGATATTATGACCTGCAAAGACCATATCAGTAGTACTTTCACCAATCCCCGCATCAGCATAGGCATATGCACATAAAAGGCTGCCTGATTTTGCTTTTATAATGGTACGTCTGTAATCAGCCTTTCCGATAATTTCATCACTGCATGAAAGATTGACAATAAGATTTGCACCCTGTTTTGCAAGCTGTACTGACGGAGTATCTCCTACCCATAAATCCTCGCATATTTCAACTCCGAATGTAAAACTATTCATCGAATTACATCTGAAAATAGTATCCACTGATACAGATGTATTAAGATATTCAGACCATGATATATCAGTGTAATCTATGTTCTTTGCAGATGTAAAATGTCTTGCCTCATAAAATTCCGAATAGTTGGGTATATTCTTTTTCGCAACAATATCAAGTATGCCGCCATCTTTTATTACAACTGCACAGTTATAAAGCTTGTTGTTTGCTGAAACAGGAGCACCGACAATTGAAACTATGTCAATGTCTTTAGTTTTTTCAGCTATTTCAAGCACTGCATCAGCGGCTGATTTTATAAGCAGCTCCTGCAAAAACAAATCTCCGCAGGTATAGCCTGTTATGCAAAGTTCAGGAAATGCAATAAGTTTTGCACCTTTTGCAGCGGCTTCATTTATAAGCTTTATAATCTGCTTTGCATTGTATTTGCAGTCTGCAACGTGTATATCAGGTGTTGCACAGGCAATTTTCACAAATCCATCTTTCATTTATATACCTCTCTTATCCGTTCATCATCTGATTATGATAAAATTATACTACATTTTTTCCTTTTTTGCAAGCATTATTACATCAGCATATACAAATTCAATGCTTATTAACGCAAATTCGATGAAATTTTTTATGTAGGGGCGACCATTGGTCGCCCGCCGAATTATGGTTAAATCATAAATTTGATTATTTGTTTTCTGTATAAAAAATTATTGGTCAACAGTAAAACCAATGTGCGTATATTTTTCAGATTGCAGGCGGCAGTTTGCCGCTGAATGGATTTTTATGTTTAATAATCTTTCACAAAATTTCTGCTGATATTGCTGGAAAATTTTAATCTGTTTATTTTCTACCAAAAGTTGAAATAATACACTCAAAATATATTGTATTCTACTATAAGATGTGCTATAATAATGTTGTAATCGAAAAGTTGTCAATCAGAGGTATTATATGAATACAATATTTGGAGAAAGATTATCTGCTATCAGAAAAAAACAGGGACTGACTCAGGAACAGCTCGCTAAAAAAATGAATGTTTCACCTCAGGCTGTTTCAAAATGGGAAAAATCAAGCTATCCGGACGGTGAACTTCTTCCGCTTCTTGCTGTTACGCTCGGCGTATCGCTCGATGTGCTTTTTGGTATTAAAGATGAAGAACCGACTGTAAACCTTTTACAGTCAATTACTGATGAAGTAAAACAAACTCCTGCGGAAAAACGCTGTGACCTTGTTATGAATATTTCATATGCCGCATTGTGTGCATATAATGACTGTACTTCTGACAGTACCTGTATTCCCTCAAATCTGATATCAGAAACATATGCTGAACTTAAAACGGATTCTGAACTGTCGCTTGCAAGACTCAATGAAGACCTTCAGTATTTCTGTTTTATAAAAATTCCTGAAAACGGAATAAATTCATATGTGGATATCAATAAAAGAATAATAAGTCTTTTCAGACTGTTATCAGATGAAGATGCTCTTAAAATAATATTTCATCTTGAAAGCGGAAAAAGAAACTATCTTATGACAAAGGAAAGTATATCCCAGAAACTCGGTATTTCTGTAAGAAAAGTATCTGAAATAATTGATAAACTCGACAGAATGGGAGCTGTATGGGAGCTTACTGCCGAAGTTGACGGAAAACCTCAGGCAATTTACGGATATGCTCACAGTATTCCGCTTACAATGATGCTTGTTCTCGCAAAATCATTCTCAAACTATATAAAACGCAGAGAACCAGGCATAGAACTCTGGACAAAAGGTGCTTTTGTAAATAATTTATCTGACAACTCCAATACAGATAATGTTAATCAATAATCATAAGTGAGATTTTTCACTGCAAATTAAATATGGAAAGGATAAAAAAATCATGAAATCTTCAAGAATCAAAGCTTGTATTGCTGCCGGCGTGCTTACTGCTTCATTTATTTCAGGAAGCATTGTAAATGCTGTTGAAACTACTTCTGCCGCTGCTTCATATGACATGGATATCACTGTAAACCTCGCAGGCGAAAAGAAGGAAATCAGCCCTTACATATACGGCGTTAATGATTACGGCAACTCTGACAACTACCGCAATGTAACTGTAAATGCTCTCCGTCAGGGCGGCAACCGCTATACAGGATACAACTGGGAAACAAACTATTCAAATGCCGGTGAGGACTGGCACAACAGCTCAGATACAAATATCGGTGACGATACAGACGGTGCAGGTGCTGCTGTAAGAAAATTCTCAAAAAGAAGCAGCGACTATAATATACCATATAAAATGACTACTCTCCAGATGGCCGGATATGTTTCAGCTGATAAGGCTGGTTCTGTAAGCGATACTGAAAAAGCTCCTTCATCTCGCTGGAATGAGGTTAAATTCAGAAAAGACGGTGAACTTTCACTTACTCCTGACCTTACTGACAACGCTGTATACATGGACGAATATGTAAACTTCATTGTAAAGACTCTCGGCGATTCAAATACATCAACAGGTATGCAGGGCTACAGCCTTGACAATGAACCTGTTCTCTGGAATGATACTCACCCGTATCTCCACCCTGAAGAAGTAAGCAATAATGAGCTTGTTTCAAAATCAATCGAACTTGCAAGCGTTGTAAAGGAAATTGACCCTGATGCTGATGTTTTCGGCCCTGCATTCTGGGGAGTTCTCCCATGCATAAACGGCAGCAGCGGAGATAATTATACAGACCCTGAATGGACTGCTGTAAAAGACCAGTATTCATGGTATCTCGATTACTATCTCAAACAGATGGCTGATGCAGAAAAGGAACATGGAAAACGTCTGCTTGATGTAGTTGATGTTCATTATTATGCTCAGGATTGCAGCACAGATGAAGCAAGACTTCAGGCTGCAAGAAGCCTTTACGATGAAAACTATACAGAAAACAGCTGGCTCGGTCAGTATTTCTCTGATTATCTTCCATTCCTCCCGAAAATCAATGAATCAATCAACAAATATTATCCGGGTACTAAAATTGCTGTAAGTGAATACAACCTCGGCGACCTTTCAAATGAAAAGGATACAGGTAAGAAAGTAAGCTCTGCAATTGCTGAAACTGAAGCTCTCGGAGCTTTTGCAGACAACGGAGTTTATCTTGCTACATACTGGGGTACATTGTCAAACTGCCCTTATGTTGAATCAGCTATCAACCTTTATACAAACTATGACGGTGAAGGTGCTGCATTCGGAGATACTCTTGTTGAAGCATCAACTGAGGACATTTCAAAGGCAACTGCATATGCTGCAATTGATGGCACTGATGATTCAGGGGTAACAGTTGTTGTTTCAAACAAGGATTCTGAAAAGGCTGAAAATGCTGTTATCTCACTTGAAGGAACTGATACAAACTATAAGAGTGCTGTAGTTTATGCTATAACTCAGGACAGCAGCGAAATAAGAATAATTGATGTTCAGAATGACCTTACAGGAAACTCATTTACAGTTGAACTTCCTCCTATGTCTGTTGCACAGGTAGTTGTATCTGATAAGGAAACTGACAAGGAAATCTATACTCCACCGGTTGAAACTACTGAAACAAAGGAAATTGTATATAATTTCAGCGACCTTAAAGATTCCGTAAACGGCTATCCGATGATAGACCTCGGAGATGTTGAACATCTTAAAAAGGCTATTATCAATACAACTGCTACATGCTCATCAGGTGCTGCATGGTATGTAGGCGGCGGTGCTCTGACATTCAATAAACTTGCTGACGCATCTGGCACAGAATTCTGGGGCAGCAAAGCATTCTCATATGGTGCAGGCACTGGCGACTGTGAAATCATCTTTGACGGCACTTTCACAAACGGCGACAGTGAAGAAGTAAAGGCTGATATCCATGATACATATACAGAACTCCAGACATGGTGGGCTTCATCTGCAAATGATGAAAATGGAGCTGAT
Source organism: Ruminococcus sp. UBA5884 (assembly GCA_002431975.1). Lineage (GTDB taxonomy): Bacteria > Bacillota > Clostridia > Oscillospirales > Ruminococcaceae > UBA5884. The sequence continues at coordinate 4,535 of DJFA01000023.1, read as the reverse complement.
GTATCAGTAACATATAATACTATCACTCTTGTTTATGAATATGAAAAAGAACCGACTGAAACAACTGTAACAACTGTAACAACTGAAGCTCCGGAAACTTCTGAATCAACAGCTGCTTCAGAAACAGCTGAAACAACAGCTTCTGAATCTGTTCCGTCAACTGAAACAACTATAGATATAAACGTTGAAGCAACTCTGCTCGGAGATGCTACCTGCGATAATGAAGTAGACGTAAGAGATGTTACACTTCTCAACCAGTATATTGTTAAAATGAGCGACCTTACTGAACAGGGTATTGCAAACAGTGATGTTATCAAAGATAATGCAATAGACCTCAAAGACCTCGGTCAGCTTAAAAAATACATCATCAAATTAATTGACAAATTCTAATTTTCAAGATAAACTTTCTTTCCCAAATTGTTTTCCCTGTCTTTAAAAAGGCAGGGAAAATTTTTTTGTATATTACAAAATTTTATGTAAATAATAATTACTAATTAATGCATATAAGGGAGGAACAATTAAAAATATGAATGAAATGTTTTGTTTTCAGTGTCAGCAGACAGCCCATAATACAGGCTGTGAAGGAAAAACCGGCGTATGCGGAAAAAAATCTGATACTGCCGGTTATCAGGATGAACTTATCGGTGCACTGATAGGTCTTGCAAGAGCTGCAAAGTCCGGAAATAAATCCGATAAAACAGATAAACTTATGATAGACGGTTTATTTACGACTGTAACAAATGTCAATTTCAATAATGTTACAATCAAAAAGCTTAAAACTGAAATTGAAAATGAAAAAAACAGAATAAACAGCCAGAAATATGATGATTATGATATGAAAAATCTCTGGGACGATAATGTTGATATACGTTCATTGAAATCATTGATTCTTTTTGGAATAAAAGGAATGGCAGCATATGCTTCCCATGCATTTGCACTTGGCTATAAAGATGATGAAGTAAATGATTTTTTCTATACTGCTCTTTATGAAATCGGCGAAAAAGGAAGTGTTGATACTCTCCTTCCGCTTGTTTTAAAAACAGGTGAAATAAATCTGAAATGTCTTGAACTTCTTGATAAAGCCAATACTGAAAGTTTTGGAAATCCTGTCCCGACAGAAGTTCCTCTTACAATAGAAAAGGGCCCGTTTATAGTAGTAAGCGGACATGATTTATATGATATGAAGCGACTGCTTGAACAGACAAAGGATAAAGGAATAAATATCTATACCCATAGTGAAATGCTCCCTGCACATGGATATCCTGAATTAAAAAAATACTCTCATTTGAAGGGTAATTTCGGTACAGGCTGGCAGAATCAGCAGTCAGAATTTCATAATATTCCCGCACCAATTTTATTTACTACAAACTGTCTTATGCCTGTACGTCAGAGTTATTGTGACAGAGTTTTCACAACTGCTCTTGTATCATATCCTGATATCGTGCATATCGGAGAAGACAAGGATTTCACTCCTGTAATCAATAAGGCAATTGAATGCGGAGGATATGACGAGGACAAGGAAATGACAGGAATGAATGGCGGACATACTGTAATGACAGGATTTGGCCATAATGCTGTATTATCTCAGGCTGAAAAAATAATATCCCTTATAAAACAGGGGAAAATCAGTCATATTTTCCTGATAGGAGGCTGTGACGGAGCAGCTCCGAGCAGAAGCTATTACACTGATTTTGCAAAAATGACTCCTAAGGATTCACTTATTCTCACGCTTGCCTGCGGAAAGTACCGTATAAATGACCTTGATTTAGGTGATATAGACGGTATTCCGAGAATACTTGATATGGGACAGTGTAACGATTCATACAGTGCAATAAAGGTAGCACTTGCACTTGCTGAAGCTTTTGAATGCGGAGTAAATGATTTGCCTCTTACTCTTGTACTTTCATGGTATGAACAGAAGGCAGTATGTATTCTGCTGACACTGCTGTATCTTGGAATAAAGAATATAATACTTGGCCCTACTGTTCCGGCATTTATTTCTGAAAATGTTCTTAATATACTTGTTGAAAATTATCAAATAACTCCGGCAGGCACACCTCAGGAGGACTTGGACAGAATTTTAAAGTAAAACAAAAAAATCTCACAGATTTATAAATCTGTGAGATTTATTTTTATTTATTATCAGGAAACCTTTGTAACATCATTGATTGAAACCCAGCCTATACCTTTAAGCTGAACTCTGTATTTTGCATTTTTGTCTGATGATATAGCAGCTACTGTATATGTACCGCTTACCTTTACAGACTTGCCGCCTGCACTTGTATAATATGCATTTCCTGTATACTTAACCTTGTCACCGACTTTGATTTCAGATGTTACAGGAGTTGTATTGCTGAGTGATACCCAGCCTATACCTTTAAGCTGAACATTATATTTTGCATTCTTATCTGATGAGATTGCCGCTACTGTATATGTTCCGCTTACCTTTACGGATTTACCGCCCTTGGTTGTATAGTATGCTTCACCTGTATATTTTATCTTGTCGCCTACTTTTACAGTTGTAGGATTTACCGGTGTTACAGGTGTATCAGGTGTTGTATTTCCGAGTGATACCCAGCCTATACCTTTGAGCTGAACATTGTATTTTGCATTCTTATCTGATGATATTGCTGCTACTGTATATGTTCCGCTTACCTTTACGGACTTACCGCCTTTGGTTGTATAGTATGCTTCACCTGTATATTTTATCTTGTCGCCTACTTTTACAGTTGTAGGATTTACCGGTGTATCTGGTGTATCAGGAGTTGTATTTCCGAGTGATACCCAACCTATACCTTTGAGCTGAACATTATATTTTGCATTCTTATCTGATGATATTGCTGCTACTGTATATGTTCCGCTTACCTTTACGGACTTACCGCCTGCACTTGTATAATATGCTTCACCTGTATATTTTACCTTGTCGCCTACTTTTACAGTTGTAGGATTTACCGGTGTATCTGGTGTATCAGGAGTTGTATTGCTAAGAGATACCCAGCCTATACCTTTGAGCTGAACATTGTATTTTGCATTCTTATCTGATGATATTGCTGCTACTGTATATGTTCCGCTTACCTTTACAGATTTGCCGCCTGCACTTGTATAGTATGCATTTCCTGTATACTTAACCTTGTCGCCTACTTTTACAGTTGTTGTTGTCGGCTGATTTTCAGCATATTTATTCTGAACAACAACAAGATTATTATTTGAATCCTTTGTAACGGTATACTGTGATAAGTCATTTGTCATAATCCAGCCGGCATTTTTCAGCTGAACTCTGCATTTTCTTGAAGTATCATCAAGTATAGCACTTACAGTATATGTACCGCTTATTTTTACAGGAGTACCTGTACCATAACTTGTGGAGTAAACATCCCCTGTATATTTTATGGACACTCCTGTTTTTACATTTGTGATATCAGATGCAGTTACAGATGCAGATACAGCCTGTGCTGCTGAAACCTCCATAGCCGGATATCCGCACATTGAAACTGCAATTAAACCAAATGCAAGAACGCTGAGAACTTTTTTTGATTTAATCATATTTCATATCTCCTTTATATTTTATTCTGAGATAATTATAACACTTTGCAGAACAATATTCAATACTTTTTTTTAAAAATATACAAAAAAATAAGCTCCTTATCTGCATTGACAGACAAGGAGCTTAAAGGGTTTAAAGACTATTTCTTATTTTTTCTTGAGAGTGTGATTGTAAGTGCGGAAGCGGCGAGAAGTGTGAAAAGAATACCTGAATTATCGCCTGTTTTCGGACTTGAGGAAGCTGAAGATGTATTTGTTTTTGTAGTAGTTTTATTGTTGTTTCTGTTATTGTTGTTATTATTGCTGTTGTTATTTCTGTTATTGTTTCTGTTGTTGTTATTGTTATTATTGTTGTTTCTGTTATCAGACTGAGAAGTTGATTCTGATGATTCTGAAACATTGCTGTTTTCAGTAGTTGATTCGCCTGTACCAGTATTTTCATCAGTTGTTGTTACAGTTGTAACAGAAGTTGATTCTGAAACGCCTGTACCGGTATTTTCATCAGTTGTTACAGTTGTATCAAAAGTAGTTTCATTTGTAACAGTAATATTGCTTCCCATAGTAGTAGTTGTTATAGTAACACTTCCCTCATCATCAGGTGTAGTAGTTGTTTCAGTTGTTGTTCCAGTATCAGAAGGAGCAGTAGTTATTTCAGTTTCTGATTCTGTAGTAGTTGTTTCTGATTCAGTAACAGTAGTTATTTCTGTTTCAGAAGGAGCAGTAGTTGTTTCTGATTCAGTAATAGTAGTTATTTCTGTTTCAGAAGGAGCAGTAGTCAATTCTGTTTCTGATTCAGTAGTTGTTTCAGTAGTTTCAACAGTAGTTACAGTTGTTTCTGTTTCAGATACAGTAGTATCATAAGTAGTTTCATCTGTAACTGTAATGTTGCCACCCATAGTAGTTGTTGTTATAGTAAAGCTACCTTCACCGTCAGATGTAATTGTTGTAATATTGGTTGTGGTTGTGGTTGTGGTTGTTGTTGGTACTGTTGT
>DJFA01000028.1:7032-15038 GCA_002431975.1 Ruminococcus sp. UBA5884 | reverse complement strand
GCAAGATTCTTCTCTCCTCTCGGGGTATCAAGCTTTGTAAAGCGTTCAAGCTTCACATATTATACAGAGGAAGCACTCCGTGCTGCAAAGGACGATATTGTTCTTGTTGCTGAAAAGGAAGGTCTTACTGCTCATGCCAATGCTATAAAGGTAAGGTTTGAATAATTTAAAGGGGTGATACAGATGAATAATATTTCCGCATGGGAGGAAAATATAAGAAAGGTTGTTCCGTATACTCCGGGAGAACAGCCGAAGGATACAGATGTTGTAAAGCTTAATACAAATGAGAATCCTTATCCGCCGTCACCGAATGTCAGGAAAATTCTTGATAGTTTTGAATGCAGCAGAATGAAGCTCTATCCTGATACAAATTCAGAAGTGCTTGTAAATGCTCTTGCAGAAAAGTATAATATAAAGCCGTCACAGATTTTTGTCGGAGTCGGTTCTGATGATGTTATCTCAATGGCATTCATGACATTTTTCAATAATCCGGATAAGCCGGTGATTTTCCCTGATATTACATATTCATTCTATGATGTATGGGCAGACGTTTACAGAATACCATATGAAACAAAGGCTCTTGATGATAATTTCAGAATAAAGCCTGAAGATTATATGTGTGAAAACGGCGGAATAATTTTCCCTAATCCGAATGCTCCGACAGGTGTATATGAAAGTGTTGATATGATTGAAAGCATAATAAAGGCAAATCATTCATCAGTTGTAATCATTGATGAGGCATATATAGATTTCGGCGGTGAAAGCTGTATGCCGCTTATTGAAAAGTATGAAAATCTGCTTGTTATACAGACATTTTCAAAATCACGCTCAATGGCTGGAATGAGAATAGGCTTTGCAGTCGGAAATGAAAAGCTTATAAAATATATGAATGATGTTAAATTTTCAATCAATTCATATACAATGAATCCTCTTTCGCAGCTTTGCGGTGCAGAAACTGTAAAGGACGACAAATATTTCATGGAAACCATTCAGAAAATCATTGATACAAGGGAAAATATAAAACCAAGACTTAAAGAACTCGGATTTTCATTTCCGGATTCAAAAAGCAATTTTCTGTTTGCTTCACATAATAAAATTGATGCAAAGACTATCTTCAATGAACTTAAAGCAAGAAAAATTTATGTAAGATACTGGAATAAACCGAGAATCAGCAATTATCTCAGAATTACAATAGGTACACCGGAACAGATGGATATACTTGTTTCGGCTCTTGAAGAAATAATTCAGCAGAAAGGATAAGTTTACTGATATGAGAAAAGCAGATGTCAGACGCATTACAAAAGAAACCCAGATAGAAATTTCAGTTGAATTTGATGGCAAAGGCAGAAATACAATTTCAACAGGCATAGGTTTTTTTGACCATATGCTTACAGCTCTCAGCGTTCACAGCGGTATAAGCATGAATATATCCGTAAAAGGCGACCTTTATGTTGACGGTCATCATACAGTTGAGGATACAGGTATAGTTCTCGGTCAGGCATTTGCCATGGCTCTCGGTGACAAATCCGGTATAAACCGCTATGGCACAGCGTATATACCTATGGACGAATCACTCGGATTTTGTTCTCTTGATATAAGCAACAGACCTTTTCTTGTATTCAATGCTGAATTTACAAATGAAAGAATAGGCGAATTTGACTGCTGTCTTGCAGAGGAATTTTTCAGGGCATTTGCATTCAATGCAGGAATAACTCTGCATATCGGCGTTCCTTATGGTTCAAATGACCATCATAAATGTGAAGCAGTTTTCAAGGCTGTTGCTCATGCTCTTAAAATTGCTGTTGCTGAAAACGGCGGCGGAACTCTTTCAACGAAAGGAGTATTGTAAAAAATGATTGCTATAATTGACTATGGTGCAGGAAATATATTCAGCGTTAAAAATGCACTTGATTATCTGAAACTTGAAAGCGTTCTTACATCGGATAAAAAAGAAATAGAAAATGCTGATGCGATTATACTTCCAGGAGTAGGTGCTTTTCCAAGTGCAATGAAAATGCTTGATAAAAGCGGTCTTACAGATACACTTAAAACAGAAGCTGAAAAAAAGCCATTCCTTGGAATATGCCTTGGTATGCAGATGCTTTTCAGCAAAAGCTATGAATTTGAAGAATGTGACGGACTTGGATTTATTGAAGGCAAGGTTGACAAGATAGATGCTCCTGACCTTATAATTCCGCATATGGGCTGGAATAAGCTTGAAATTCTGAATGAATGTCCTCTGCTTGAAGGACTTCCCGAAGATTCATATGTTTATTTTGTACATTCATATCAGGCATATTGTGATGATAAAAATATATCTGCATACTGTGAATACGGCGGAAAAGTTCCGGCTCTTGTATACAACGGAAAAAATGTTTACGGAGCACAGTTTCACCCGGAAAAAAGCGGTGAAACAGGCTTGCAGATACTCAGAAATTTTGGAAAGCTGATATAAAAAATATCAGTTTCAAATCAGAATTAAAAACAATGAATTTCTTTATTCTGTAGGGGCGACCATCGGTCGCCCGATAGGTTTACAGCATACCCAAAACGGGCGAACACAGTTCGCCCCTACAAAAATATCCGCCCATTTGAAAAATGATATCAGTAAGTAAGGGCGGGAATAAAAAACAATAAGGAGAAAAAAGATGATTATACTTCCTGCAATAGATATCAAAGACGGAAACTGTGTAAGACTTTTCAAAGGAGATTTTGAAACAGTTGAAAGAGTTGCCGTTGATTACATGGAAACTGCAAAAAGCTTTACCGCTGCCGGAGCTTCATGGATTCATATGGTTGACCTTGACGGTGCAAAGGACGGAAAGCCTGTAAATGATAAAATATTCATTGATGTTGCAAAAAATACAGGTCTTAAAGTTGAACTCGGCGGAGGTATCAGAAATCTTGATACAGTTGAATATTATCTCTCAAACGGTATCAGCAGAGTTATCCTTGGTTCAGTAGCTCTTAAAAATCCTCAGATTGTAAAGGAAGCAGTTGCTGAATACGGTGAGCGAATTGCAGTCGGAATAGATGCTCTTAATGAAATGGTTGCAGTTGAAGGCTGGCTTGATGATTCTCAGGTTAATTATATTGAACTTGCAAAGGAAATGGTTTCAATAGGTGTAAAGTATATCATCTTTACAGATATTTCAAAGGACGGCACTCTCTCAGGAGTAAGCACTGAACAGCTTAAAAGACTCAATGATTCAGTTGACTGCAATATCATTGCAAGCGGCGGAGTTCATACAATTGAGGATATAAAGAAATGTAAAGCAATGAACCTTTACGGCACTATCTGCGGAAAATCAATATATAAAGGAACTCTTGACCTTAAAGAAGCAGTTGAATTTGCTGAATAATATCAGATATTAAATTAATGCGGATTCTATGATTGAAAACAATGGATTTTCTTTTATTCTGTAGGGGCGAACTGTGTTCGCCCGCCGAATTATGGTTAAACCATAAATTTGATATTTGTTTTCTGTACGGAAAATCATTGTTTGGCAGATTAAATTCCGGTAAAACCAATGATATTTTTCAGATTACAGGCGGCAGTTTGCCGCTCGCCCCTACAACGAATTAGCGTTAAATTAACATAGAATGAGGAACAATATGGCTGAAAAAAGAACTCTTCTGGATACATTGCTTTTTGAAAAAAGCAACAAAGTAAGCGGTGGCATTTATCATAAAATGCAGGTTGATTTCACCTATAATTCAAATCATATGGAGGGAAGCCGTCTTTCTCATGAACAGACACAGTATATCTTTGAAACGCACAGTGTCAGCGGAAATGTTCTTGTAAATGATGTGTTTGAAGCCTCCAATCATTTCAGATGCATGGATTTTATACTTGATAATTTAAATAAACAGCTTACAGAGGAATATATAAAAAAACTCCACCATACTCTGAAAAACGGACTTATGACGGATAATAATTCAGAAGCTGTTATCGGAGATTATAAAAAATATGCAAATATAGTCGGTGAAACAGAAACTGCAAAACCTGAAGATGTTCATAAATTTATGACATTGCTGCTTGAAAAATATAATAATCTTAAAAATATTGATTTATATGATATTGCACAGTTTCATTCAGAGTTTGAAAAGATTCATCCATTCTATGACGGCAATGGCAGAGTCGGCAGACTGATTATTCTGAAAATGTGCCTTGAAAATAATATTGTACCGTTTTATATCAATGAACAGAATAAGATTTTTTATTATATGGGACTTAAAGAATGGCAGTTAAAAGGCAGACCAGACAGACTTTTAGATGTATTTTTATCAATGCAGGACGATATGAAAATAATTCTTGATTACTTTGATATTGAATATGACAATTCTGAAATTACATCTCGTCAGCTGATTAAAAAACACAGCTGATAAAAGGGTGATATAAAAATTAAGATGGATAAAGTGAAAAAATTTATAAAGGAACATAAACTGCTTGTAATCGGGCTGATACTTTATATAATCATGTATATTTTCAGTCAGAATTTCAATCCATGGCAGGAAAAAACGGAGATGAAAACATTCAGCGGCATGAAATATGCTCTTAATCAGCCTGATGCCATTGATTTGTATATGCCGAATCTTAATGTTGAAAACCGCATACTTGACAAAATACCTCTCAACATACTCTATTTCGGCGTATCAGATGCGGCGGAAGCAGTTCACAGCGGTATATCCGTATTATTTGCATTGATTACATATTCATCAGTTGCAATGGGATTTTTTATGGACAGGTATTATAAAAAGCATAATAATATAAAAAAGCCTGAACGCTGGATAATCGCACATCTTTATGATAATGTGCTGTTTTATCTTGTAAGTATTGCAATAAGGCTTTTGCAGCCTGTAAATGATATCATCATTGACAATATAGATAATTTTTTCCCGTGGCTGAGTAATACATTCAATGGAAATATAGGTTTAAAACTGCTTGGAGTAGTTGTGCTGATTCTGACGCTTGCAGTATCATTGCTGTTTGTGCTTATTCCGATGCTTCCGAGCGTGCTGTATTTTTTCGGATATATAGTTGCTCTCAAAGGTATTCATAAGATTATAGAGTTTGCAGACGGAAAATTATTTTCAGGAGCAGCTCTGCCGAGGGAAATTGTTATATTTATCATAGCATTTGTATTGATTATGGTTATGAATGTTATAATTGAACAGATATATGAGCTTATTCAGGATTTATCCCTTAAACCTGTATGTCTGACTGCAAAGGGAATAAAACGTGGGGTAAAAGGTCTGACTGATAAATTCAGAAGACATTGACTGATGTATCTTTAAATTCGACAACAAAAAATATGGTTTTTTCCTTATATTTTGTAGGGGCGACCATTGGTCGCCCGCCGGAATTATGGTTAAACCATAATTCCGGTATTTGTTTTTTGTATGAAAAATCATTGGTTGACAGATAAATCATAACGGGCGACCGATGGTCGCCCCTACAGAATATTGGCATTAATTGAAATTGCAGACGGCAGTTTGCCGCAAAAAGGAGGAAAATAAAAAAATGCTTGCAAAAAGAATTATTCCATGCCTTGATGTAAGAAACGGAAAAGTTGTAAAGGGAGTCAATTTTGAAGGCGTAAAAGATGTAGGCGACCCTGTTGCTTATGCTGAAGAATACAACAGACAGGGAGCTGATGAGCTTGTTTTCTATGATATAACTGCATCATATGAGGGCAGGGGAGTGTTCCTTGATGTTGTAAGGGAAACAGCTAAAAAGGTATTTGTTCCGCTTACAGTCGGCGGAGGAATCTCTACTGTTGACGATTTCAGGGAAACTTTAAGAGCCGGAGCAGACAAGGTTTCAATAAATTCATCTGCGGTTAAAAATCCTCAGCTTATCAAGGACGCAGCCGATATTTTCGGCAGTCAGTGCGTTGTAGTCGGAATTGATGCAAAGCGTGACGGAAAAGGCGGATATACTGTGTATATAAACGGCGGACGTGTTGATATGAAACTTGACCTTATTGAATGGGTAAAGAAAATTGAACAGCTCGGTGCAGGAGAAATATGTCTTAATTCAATAGATACAGACGGTACAAAAGCCGGTTTTGATATTGATATGCTCAATTCTGTATGCAGTGCAGTAAATATCCCTGTCATAGCAAGCGGCGGCTGCGGAAAAATTGATGATTTTGCTGAAGTATTTGAAAAAACAAATTCATCGGCGGCTCTTGCAGCATCACTTTTCCATTTCAAGGAGCTGACTGTGGGACAGGTTAAATCATATCTTAAAGAGAGAAATTTCCCTGTAAGATAAGGAGGTGTATTATGGAGAATTTCAATATTGATGATTATTTTGTAAAGGGAGAACTTATTCCGGCAGTTGTAAGAGATATTAAAACCGGTGAGGTTCTTATGCTTGCCTATATGAATAAGGAAAGTATGCAGAAAACCATTGATACAGGCTATACATGGTTCTGGAGCAGGTCAAGACAGGAACTCTGGAATAAGGGAGCTACTTCAGGTCATGTTCAGAAAGTTGTAAGTATGTACGGCGACTGTGACAATGATACTCTGCTTGTTAATGTTGAACAGACAGGAGTTGCCTGTCATACAGGAAATTACAGCTGTTTCTTTAAAAAAATCATATAAAGGAGATTGTTAATCATGAATGTTTTGGAAGAACTTTATCAGGTGTGTCTTGAAAGAAAAAAGACTTATGAGGAAAGCGGTTCATCTGCTGAAGAGGCTAAGAAAAATTCATATACCTGTTATCTTTTCTCTCAGGGAGAAAACAAGATACTTAAAAAATGCGGTGAGGAATGTGCTGAAACAATTATTGCCGCTAAAAACAATGACAACAATGAGCTGAAAAACGAGATTGCAGACCTTTTCTATCATATAATGGTACTCTGTGCTGAAAAGAATCTTCCGTATTCAGAGGTTGAAGACGTTCTTAAAGAGAGAAGCAAAAAAATCGGAAATCTCAAGGTTTTCAAGAAAACTGACAAGAATACCTGATAAAATAAAAGGAAATCTTTTTGTAGGGGCGACCATTGGTCGCCCGTTATGATTTATCAATGATTTTCCATACAGAAAACAAATATCTAAATTAATGCAAATTTGATGGATTATTTCTGTAGGGGCGAACTGTGTTCGCCCGCCGGAATTATGATTAAACCATAAATTCGGTATTTGTTTTCTGTATGGGAAAAATGTTGGTTGTCTGCATAAAATTCTGGTAAAACAAACGGGCGAACACAGTTCGCCCCTACAAATCCTATATTTTCAGTTATAAAATTTTATCATCGTACTTTTGTTATATTCCCTTGATTATAAATACAGGTATCGGAGGACAGTTCGGACGGTTTGCAAATTCACTGACAATTACAGTATACTGTTTGCTGTCAATGGTTTTAAGATATTCAAGAACAGCATTCTTTTCCTCAAATCCTGTATCCTTGCCATAGTAAATGCATATACTTATAAATCCGCCGTCTTTAAGCAGCAAAAGACCTTTTTCAATAGCTTTTATGCTTGATTCTGCATGAGTTGAGATTTTATGGTCACTTTTCGGAAGCCAGCCGAGATTGAATGTTATGCATGAAACAGTATTATTCTTAGCATATCTGTCCATATTTTCATGGCTTTCAAGATGTATTTCATAATTGCTGAAATGCTTGTTTTCAAGCAGATTTTCAGTACTTTCAACAGCTTCTTTCTGAATATCAAAAGCTATGACTTTTCCGCTGTTTCCGGCAAGTTCGCAGAGCAGAGCGGTATCATTTCCTCTGCCTGCGGTTGCATCAATGCATATGTCGCCCTCTTTTACATTTTCTCTTATGAATTTATGTGCAATATTCAATGCACTGAATGTATTCCTCATAAAAATAAGTTCCTTTGAATGTTTTTTACAATATTATATCATATTGCTGAATAAGAATCAAACAGCGTTAGACTGATGACTGTAATCTTAACGCCAATTCGACAACAAAATTTTATGATTGAAAACAAGGAATTTTTCGTTTATTCTGTAGGGGCGA
>DJFA01000028.1:4732-7007 GCA_002431975.1 Ruminococcus sp. UBA5884 | reverse complement strand
GGGCGACCATCGGTCGCCCGTTAGATTCACCAGAATTTCAGGCGGGCGACCAATAGTCGCCCCTACAAATAATAATCATCGAATTGGCGTTAATCTAAACGCCAGTTTGATGGTTATTAAAAGCTTTTATCCGACTTTTTCAAAAAGCTGGTTGTTATATATAATAATCCGCAATTTTTAATATTATAAATATATCTTATATACAAATTTCAAAAAAATTAGAAAAACATCTTGACAAATTAATTTTTATAAGTTAAAATATTATTAATAAGTAATCCGGATACTTAAAAATTTATATTCTGAACAATGAAGTTCACTTCTTGTCATGTACAGCCGTTTAGTACTGTGCAGGACAAAAGGTGAACTTTTTTTATTGTATTCAGCACGTTTTGGAGGTTTTACTATGAATGCAGATATTGGATTTATGCTTATATGTTCGGCACTTGTATTTTTCATGACACCTGGACTTGCCTGTTTCTACGGCGGACTTGTACGAAAGAAAAACGCTGTAAATACTATGATGACATCAATTTTTATCATTGGTACAGGCATTGTTATGTGGGTGCTTTTCGGATATTCACTTTCATTTGCACCGACTGATAACGGTATTATAGGAAATTTAAGCTGGCTGGGACTTGAAGGCGTTTCGCTGGAGGAAGGATATACTGACGGTGCAGCAATTCCGAATATGGTATTCTGCGGCTTCCAGATGATGTTTGCAATAATCACACCGGCTCTTATAACAGGTTCTGTTGCAGGCAGAATGAAATTCAAATCACTTTTCATATTTATAGTTCTCTGGTCAATAGTAGTTTATTATCCGCTTGCTCACATGGTATGGGCTCAGAACGGTGTACTTGGTCTTGAAGGTCTTGGAGCTCTTGACTTTGCAGGCGGCGATGTAGTACATATCAGTTCAGGTATATCAGCACTTGTACTCTGCATACTTCTTGGAAAACGTAAGGATTATGACCATGCAGCATATCGTATCCACAATATTCCGACAGTTATGATTGGTGCTTCACTTCTTATGTTCGGCTGGTTCGGCTTCAATGCAGGTTCAGCTCTTGCAGCAAACGGTCAGGCAGCTCACGCATTTATGACAACAGCCGCAGCCGCAGCCGCAGCACTTCTTTCATGGATGCTCTGTGATGTTATCAAAAACGGCAAGCCAACTCTTATCGGAGCTTGTACAGGTATGGTTGCAGGTCTTGTAGGTATCACTCCTGGTGCAGGATTTGTTCCGATATGGGCATCAATAATAATCGGTCTTACAACAAGTCCTATCTGCTTTATGATGATTTCATTCGGCAAAAGGAAATTCGGCTTTGATGATGCTCTTGACGCATTCAGCTGTCACGGCACAGGCGGTATCTGGGGCGGACTTCTCGCAGGAGTCTTTGCAAAGGAATCAATCGGAGGATATGACGGTGCAATATACGGCGACTGGGCACAGCTCGGAGCACAGGCTGCCGGTATTATAATAACAATAGCTGTTGCAGTTGTAGGAACACTTATCTGCTATGCAATTACTAAGGTTATATCAGGCGGTTCAATCAGAGTTGATGCAAAAGATGAGATGCTCGGTCTTGATATTACACAGCACGGCGAATCAGCTTATCCTTCATTCAACGGACTTGAATAATATTTGGAATAGGAGTGTTTCATTATGGCAAATGCAGAAAAATCAGCTACTCTTATTAAAATAGAGGCTATTGTAAGAGAAGAAGCATATCAGGACGTTAAAGATGCTCTTTCAAAAATCGGAGTCAATGGAATTACCGTTTATCAGGTAGTTGGCTGCGGAGTCCAGAGAGGTATGTCTGAATATGTAAGAGGTCAGAAGGTTGATATTCAGGTACTTCCTAAAATCAAATTTGAAATAGTTGTTTCATCAGAGGAATGGGAACAGAAAACTATTGAAGCTATCAAGACAGCCGCCTATACCGGTCACCCCGGTGACGGCAAGATATTCAGCTACTACATAAAACAGGCTGTTAAGATAAGAACCGGTCAGACCGGCTATGATGCAGTTCAGTCTGCTGAATAAAATATGAGAAAATCCGTACATTGTGTGCGGATTTTTTTGTTGACGCATTCTGTCATTTATGATATAATGAAAAAAATATATACTTTAAAACTAATTCGATGGATTGTTTATGTAGGGGCGACCATTGGTCGCCCGTCTGAATTATGGTAAAACCATAAATTCGGTATTTGTTTTTGGTATGAAAAAATTATTATTTGACTGATAAACCATAACGGGCGACCAATG
>DJFA01000028.1:1084-4681 GCA_002431975.1 Ruminococcus sp. UBA5884 | reverse complement strand
GTCGCCCCTACAAAACGAATTTACATATTATTTAATCTGAATTTCAGATAAACGAATCACAGAAAATAATCATCGAATTTGAGTTACTTTAGGAGAATATTATGTATCAGATAAAAGGATATAATATAGAAAACAATATTTTATATCTGGATATTAAAGGTTCTTTCAGCGAAAATACAGAATATGAGATTCAGCTGAGGCTTGTCCATAAGGATATGTTCAATATAAGACTTTATCAGGGTATACATATACAGGATATCAGCAGTATTTCAGCTGAAAATGCAGAATGCCGCTTCGATTTGAACAGAATTTTTACAAAATACAATGTAAGTAATGACAATGTTTCAGCAATTGATTTCTTTATATCTGACGGAGAATCATGTCAGAAAATTGCATTTCCTGATAAAAAAATCAGCGTTATTGCTTCAAACAGATATTTTGATATCAGCATAAATCCTTTCGGCAGATATTTTTCACTGGATTTAAACTGGAAAAACGCAGATATGGAAGCAGAAGTTATTTTCAATAATGATTCTGTTGAAATAGTTCCTGAAAATCCTGACTGTGACTGCCTTTATGCGAAAAGACGAATCAAATCAAATATCAGATATTATGACAATTGTCAGAAAACAGATATTTCAGACGGACGGTTTACAGTTCCCTTTTCATGCTTTACGGATAATTTCAATAATGATTTTTCAAAATGCGTGTGGGATTTCTTTATCCGCAGATATATTGCTGAATATGGAATATATTACTTTTATAACCTTGAATATTCAAAGCCGAAAAAAATAATCCGTGGAAATCTGTTCAGCTTTATAACATACAAGTCACGCCTTAATACTCTTGTATTTGAAATACAGCGGAAAATTTCAAAAAAATATATCAGAAACTGTGTATGCGAAAATAACAGCATAATCATTCAATCTGATGACAGCTTTGATTTCCTTGAGCTTGTACAGTGCGAAAATATAAACGGACATACATATTTCAATACGGTAAAGAGGATACACTCTGACGGAAATTCAGTATCTGCTGATATTTCAGAATTTTCAGATGTAAAAAATTTTCATGAATACAGATATATATTAAGGCTTTCAAAGGGCAGATATCTTTATAATATATGCTCGGAGGAAAAATTCATTTTAAAGCAAAGATTTGAAAATACTGAACTGTCACTTGAATCCGATGCAGACGGAAGTATGCTTTTGATAAAATCATTGCCGCAGAATACTGTTCCGGTCGCAGTATTCGGTTCATGCATGACTCGTTCAGCATTTAATTCAAAGCCGTTTTTCAATCCTGATTATAAAAATCTTTTCAGCGTTGTATATTCTGCTGTATGGCCATCTCTTTTCAGTGCTTTAAGTAATCCCGTACCGTTGAATGAGGACGATTATAAAAATTATGATGAGCGTGAAATGCCATATGTAAAACGTGAATATTCAAAGACATTTTTCAGCGAAATGAAGGATTCAGATGCAGAATATCTGCTTGTTGACTTTTATGTTGATGCAATGCACGGGCCAAGGCTTACCGCTGAAAATTTATTTATAGGCTATAAATCATATTCAAGAAATATGTACCATGACAGGCTTATATATGATACTGAAAGATACTATCTTGATACAAATGGTTATTTTGAAAGCTGGAAAAAAGCTGCTGACAGCTTTATCAGGGAAATAACAGCAATATTTCCGGCTCACAGAATAGTTCTCGTTACAGGCGGCATGACAAAGAATTTTATTGATGAAAACTATAATATCAGCAGATTCAGTGATATCCGCAGGGAGTTCTTTACATACAATGATACCATGCTTGATTTCAGAGAATTTTTATGGGGATATATGAACTCATATTTTATATCTGCACTGCCTGATATAAAAATCCTTGATATGCAGAAATATCATTATTTTGCAGATAAAAACCACCCCGAACATATGGTTCCTTACCACTATGAAACCAATTACTATAAATCATTTCTGGGCGAATTCAGTAAAATGGTTCTTGCCGATAAATTAAACGGAAGATAACGCAAATTCGATAATTGTTGTTTGTAGGGGCTTCCTTAAGTTCGCCCGCTCAGTTTACAGCATACTCCAACGGGCGAACACAGTTCGCCCCTACAGAATAAATGGGAAATTCCTTGTTTTCAATCATAAAATTTTGTTGTCAAATTGGAGTGAAGATAAAAATTTTTTTAATTATTATAAAATATACTTTACATCATCAAAAATTTAGTGTAAAATATAATAAGCTGATATTTAAGTGTCAGCTGTGGATTTGAAATATAAAGAAATATGGAAAGGTGTGCTGTAAATGTCAGATATTCAGCCGAAATATAAAAGGATTCTTCTTAAATTAAGCGGTGAAGCTCTTGCCGGAGATAAAAAATTCGGTCTTGATTATGATATAATTACTGATATATGCAAAAGCATTAAAAAATGCTATGATGCAGATATTCAGATAGGTATAGTAGTAGGCGGCGGAAACTTCTGGAGAGGACGCTCAAGCGGAGGCATGGACAGAACAAGAGCTGACCATATGGGTATGCTTGCTACTGCCATGAACGCTCTTGCCGTTGCAGATGTACTCGAATCACTCGGTGTTGATGTGAGAGTCCAGACTGCTATAACTATGCAGCAGGTTGCTGAACCATACATAAGAAACAAGGCTGTAAGACATTTTGAAAAACACAGAGTCGTAATATTCGGCTGCGGTACAGGAAACCCGTTCTTTTCAACAGATTCAGCTGCTGCTCTGCGTGCTGCCGAAATTGAAGCCGATGTTCTTATGAAGGCTACAATGGTTGACGGCGTTTATGACAAAGACCCGAATAAATATGATGATGCTGTCAAATATGATGAGCTTACATTCACTCAGATGCTTGCAGACAATCTCGCTGTTATGGACGGAACTGCCGCTACTATGTGCAGGGAAAACAATATTCCGATTCTTGTTTTCGACCTCAGCAGACCGGATAATATATATGATGCCGCTATGGGTAAAACTATCGGCACTACAGTTAAGGAGGATTAATTTAAATGAAAGAACAGATTAAACATTGCAAGGAAAAAATGCAGAAAACTCTTGACAGCCTCGACAGAGAATTTAAAACTATCAAGGCAGGCCGTGCCAATCCGAATGTTCTCGACAGAGTAACCGTTGACTATTATGGCACTCCTACTCCGATAAACCAGATGGCTGCTGTTTCAGTTGCAGAAGCAAGAATCCTTGTTATACAGCCATGGGATATTTCAACTCTCCATTCAATCGAAAAAGCTATCCAGAAATCAGATATCGGTATAAATCCGACAAATGACGGCAAGGTTTTAAGACTCGTATTCCCTCAGCTTACAGAGGAAAAACGTAAAGACCTCTGCAAGGATATCAAGAAAATGGGCGAAGAAGCAAAAGTTGCTGTTCGTTCTGCAAGACGTGATACAATGGACAAGCTCAAGGCTATGAAGAAAAATTCTGAAATTACTGAAGATGAACTCAAAAATGCTGAAAAAGATGTTCAGAAAGTTACTGATAATTTCTGTGCAGAAGTGGATTCAATGGTTTCAGAAAAGGATAAGGAAATCATGTCTATCT
>DJFA01000028.1:824-1047 GCA_002431975.1 Ruminococcus sp. UBA5884 | reverse complement strand
AGATAATCAAAGTATCGGAAGCTTTTTTAAGTTTCCGATACTGAAAATTTTTTATACGATAAGGAGCATTTATGGCTTTTAATAAAAAAAATGTTTCTTCCGCAGAGCTGCCCGATGTGCTGCCAAGACATATCGGCTTTATTATGGACGGCAACGGAAGATGGGCTAAAAAACGTTTCCTTCCAAGATATGCCGGTCATATCGAAGGTGCAAAAACTTTCAG
>DJFA01000028.1:0-683 GCA_002431975.1 Ruminococcus sp. UBA5884 | reverse complement strand
TATCTGGACGATGTTCAGGAAATATTCGATGAACAGATAAGAGTTATATTTCTCGGTGACAAAGCTGCTCTTAATGAAACTTTACGGGCTAAAATGTTAAAACTTGAACATGATACAAAGGATTTTAACAGAATGACTCTTTTGCTTGCAATAAATTATGGCGGACGAGATGAAATTGTCCATGCAACAAAACTTATTGCCGAAAAAGTCAGAAAAAATGAAATATCTGTGAATGATATAACTGAGGATTATTTTGAAAAATTTCTCTATACTGCCGGAATGCCTGATGTTGACCTTCTTATCCGTCCAAGCGGCGAATTAAGACTCTCAAATTTCCTTATATGGCAGACCGCTTATGCAGAATATTATTTTACGGATATTCTCTGGCCGGATTTCAGTTCAGATGACCTCGATGAAGCACTTAAAGCCTACGCCAGGAGAGGCAGGCGTTTCGGAGGTGCATAACCTATGAAAACAAGGCTCATTTCATCAGCTGTGGGAATAGTTATCGGAGTTGTTATAGTTATATTTTCAGATATAAACTTTGTGCTTCCGACAGCAGTTTCTGCTATAGTCATTATTATGCTGAATGAACTCTTTACAGCAAATAAATGCAACTATTCAAAATCAATAACTGCCGTATGTTACATATATTCAATATTCACAGCATTTTCAGAATCACC
>DJFA01000027.1:4278-9819 GCA_002431975.1 Ruminococcus sp. UBA5884 | reverse complement strand
GGGGCTTTTTCAACAGACTGAGGTCATTGAAAAAATTTTTTCAATGACCTTTTTTATATGTTATTCAACAAATATAAAATCTCCTTCAATTCCCCATGAAGTAAGAGTATTTTCATCTTCCATAACAGGGCCTGAGGCAAGTTTTATAAGTTCGCCGGATTCATCAAATTCCCAGTCAACTGCTATCAGCGGTTTGTCATTTCCCTTATGCAGTGTAATGACTTTAAAATCACGGGGACTGCTCCATGATGCAACATCATCTTTTACAGCGTCTTCATTCTGAGGATTCCATTTTGAAAATATTTCATAAAGGTCGCCTACAAGCTGTATCTGATGTCCGTCAAGTATCTCAAAATAATAATTGTTTGTATCACCATTGAGATAATATTTTCCTGTTTTCGGTTCAGGTTCGGTATATGTTTCATCGTGAACGCAGTCAGGCTTTGCCTGTGACTGAATTGCTGTGTTTACAGGTTTTGGTTTTGATGAATAATTGAGAACTACGGCGGTTGCGGCACATAATGCTATAAGAACAATGCCGACAATAACTATTATTTTTGTTCTGTTACAAACCTTTTTCATATATTATCCCACCTATAATTATATCAATGTAATTACTGCCTACATCAACATCGCCCTCTAAATAAGTTTCTGAATTTACATATCTAATTACACTGCCTTGGTTGTTTACTATTCTGTAATTAGAAAATGAAGCATAAAAATGTGATGAACTTAAATAACCAGTATTTCCAGTAGCTCTTATATACTGAGATTCTAATGGGGAATACACAATATTTGCGGTACATCCTGATGAATTAAAGTCAATAAATGCGTACTGGTTTGACATACAATAAAATGTACCACTGTAATTAGAATTAAAGGCATATGTTGTTAAGGGAGATAAAATGCCTAAACAGACAGCTATAATAAAAGATAATGTAATTTTATACAGTCTTTTCATATTTACACCTCCTCCCTTATTTTACTTTATTACATTATACAGCAATCCTATGGAAAAATCAAGTGCATATCAGTAATTTTAGTATTATATACATATAATTGTATTATTATATGTGCAATTTTACCTGAAAGTGATTTATCGTATACAAGCATAATTCAAAAAATTTTTTAATATCTGCTTTACAATATATTAATTTATTTTTTTTACAAAAATCTATTGATTTTTTTTTAAAATATGTTAGAATATAATCAATAAGGAATTACCTTATATAATTAATCACGGAGGTGTATTTTATTATGGCATACAAAATTACTGACGAATGCATCAGCTGCGGTGCTTGTGAAGCTGAATGTCCAGTAGGAGCTATCTCTGCTGGTGATGACAAGTACGTTATCAACGCTGACGTATGTATCGACTGCGGTGCTTGTGCAGGTACATGTCCTGTATCAGCTCCTCAGGCTGAATAATCTGCTTTAAATAAAGAAATCCTCTCTTAGAGTTCTAAGAGGGGATTTTTTTAATTTCCGCACCTTTATAGTAATGCTTTAAAATCTCATCATATGAAGCACCCTGTTTTGCCATTGCTTCTGCTCCGTACTGACTCATTCCAACGCCGTGACCGCAGCCTTTTGTTGAAATTGTGAATATTCCGTTTTCATATACTATATCAAATGCAGCTGAACGCAATGAAAAAATATTACGAAATTCCCAGCCGGACATATTTATATTGCCTGCATCAAGGCTTATTACCGTATCCGAGGCTGTACGCTTCTTTACTGAAAGCCATGAATCCTTATCATCAGAAAGCTGTATATCAGGATAAGTTTCTTTAAGACGTGCAGAAATTTCATCAGATGTAAAGGTATATTCCTTCAGATATTCAGGAGCATTGATATCCTCAATACTTTCAACGGAAACGAGATAATCAGCCGGACTTCCGAAAATATTTTCAGCACTTTCAGTTTTTCCGGAAGATACTGAATGAAACGCTGCAACTATAGGTTCATCATTATATACAAGAATTTCATCTGATACAGAATCAACTGCCTCTGATATTTTACTGTAATACTCATTGAAATTATCGCCGAAATACTGTTTTGCCTGTTCTTCTGAAAGGAAAGCCTGATATTTTGAGCTGTCATCTGATATATAAGCTCCGCAAAGTTCGGGGGTTGGATTTTTCAGTTCATTCTCACGCTGTCTTACAGCATATGTATGAGCAGCAACTGCCTGAGCTTTAAGAGCCTCAATATTGAAAGATGCAGGCATTTCAGCACATACTGCCCCGATTACATAATCCTTTTCAGTTATTTCAAGTATTTGTCCTGAATTAATATCCAGAACAAGAAAAATATCTGATTTTTCATCAGCAGCAGTATCAGTAACAACAGTTGTCTGCTGACTGATTTCACTGCTGTCACTGCCGGCGGAACTTCTGAAGGATATTGCAGGTATAGCAGTCATAAGCAATGCGAATACAGCTATTATACACAGATAATTTTTCATTCTTGTATCACCCGAAAACTATTTATATTAACGCAAATCCAACGGATTGATTTCTGTAGGGGCGACCATTGGTCGCCCGTTGGGGTATGCTGTGAACCTGACGGCGAATACAGTTCACCTCTACAGAAACTATCAAATCTGCGTTATATTAAATTATATTGGTGTACAGGCATAAACAGAACAAAAAAACGGATATTCTTTTTTAAGAATATCCGCAAACTTGACAATTTAAACTACAATAGGTATAATTATTTTATACAATACTTTTAAATTCCGGAGGTGCAAACGCTTGATAAATTTTGGCAACAGCAGATATTCTCCGCAGCCCGAAAATAAACCGGCTCCGGCTGCACAAAAAAATGGTTTTGACCGCTATGCCGGATATGACAATCCGGACGATTTTACTAAATTTCTGACAAAACTCTATTCAGACACAAAAACAGACGGTGCTTTTATAGATAAATCTGTACCGAATCCGTCAAATCCGGAAGTATCCGCTATTTCAGCAGTAATCAGCATATCAGACGAATTTTCTGAACAGTTTGTCAGAAATTCAATCCATGCCGTTTCAGGCTCTATGATAGATTTCAGCAAAATAGGCTCTGTTCATTCCGAATCACAGGTCGCTGATGTATTCTGTGAAGTGCTTTCTGATATAAAAAATTCAGGTGCTGCCCAGAATGCTGTTAAAAATGCTTTTATAAAATTTATATGCTGGTGTATCAGATATTCTACATTCAAAATCACCAATATCCTGTATACAGGCGATATCTCAAAATATGAGGTATGCTGGCTCTATATAATGCACAGGCTCGGCTGCCGTGTAAACTATGTCTGCATGACCGGCGACAGCTCATATCTTGCCGCTGACCCTCAGTCACAGTATTCTGTGCTTCATGCCGGAAAAATTACTCTGCCTCTCGATATCGATTTCAGTCAGGCTATTGCTGTTTCACTCGACGTTGATACTCAGACTCCTGTTCTTAAAGAAAATTTCAATGACGAAATAATCAAAAAATATGACCAGAGAATCCTTGCATCAGGAAACTGCTTCGACAGCGGCAGAATTACCGTCTATTTCACTGCTTTCATAGGCTTTGATGATGAAGCTGTCCATAAAAATTTCCTCTATAATCTCCGTGAAAATATTATAAATAAAAGCAGCAAAACCCTTATATTCGCTGAAAATTTCAAAAAACCCTCATATGATGAAGGTGCGGCTTTCCTTTCAGTAAACAGGTCGGATATGAAGGCTATGATTAAAGCTCTTGCCCAGAAAATTGATATACCGAACTGTCCTGCAAGAACTCAGCTTGCAAGAAAGAATTTTATCAGCGTAATGAATAAACAGGCTGCTTCTGAATCAAATATACAGCGTATGTTCAATCTCGGCGTGAATATGATAATATGGCTTAAAAGCTGTACTGAACATACGGATTTCCATTCCGATATACCTGTAATGATGTATTACGGAAAAATTACTCCGCATGAACTCATATTCCTTAAATTCTTATGCACAACCGGCTTTGATGTCATATATCTGAGCACTGACAAATCTGTTCTTGATATGTTCAGAAAGGAAAATGACGGAATTATACAGATATTTGAATTTCCTCTCTCATGCAGCATTTACCCTTATCCTGAAAAACCTGTCCGTGCAAAATTTGCGACAAATGCATATACAGCTGAAAGAGAACTTGACAATCTCCTCTACAATGACGGAAATCTTTTCAGAAACCGTCAGTTTGCAACCTGTCGCAGCGTTACTCTTAAAACTACCTATGAGGAAATAGGAATACTTTGGAATCAGGAGGCAAAATACCGTACAGGATTCAGCTCTGAAAACAATCTTGTAACCGTCCCGAATATTTTCGCCAAAATAAGCGGTCTGCGTGATGACGATGAGGAAGAATACTGGAAAGATGTTTCTTCAAAAATAACTTCTTCTTCACTTGTTTTTAAATCGCTTCCGTTCTTTGTTCCTGATGGTGCTGACAACTATGACGGATTTTTCAGCAACAATGTAATTGATATACCTAAACTTATGAATTCTCCGTTCAACAAATACAACTACCTCAATGACAATGTTCAGCAGTTCATTTTCAGCAAGATGCAGGAAACTGTTGACTGTGGATTTATAAATCTCCCTTATCCTGATATCATGCACCTTGTAATAAAATCAGGCTTCGGATTAAATCCTGAAACTTTGCGAATCATACAGAATTATGACTTTACAAAGGAAATCCCGAAAGTAATTATCATTGACAATACTCCCCAGACATTCAATGTCTATGAATGCATTTATCTTGTGCTTCTCAACCTTATGGGTTTTGATATAATCATCTATACTCCTACAGGCTACAAGAATCTTGAAACATATGTTTCACCTCAGGCTTATGAGGAGTATACTATGCCTCGTTTCAGGGACAATCTTAGTATACCACTTCTTCGTCCTGCCAAAAAATTCGGCGGATTTTTCAGATGGAAGTAGGTTACCAACCAACCCGAAACCGGTTACCAACCACATTAAAAGTGGTTGCAAACCACCTCAAAAGTGGTTGGTAACCACCATAAAACTGGTTGCAAACCACCCCAAAAGTGGTTGGTAACCACCATAAAACTGGTTGCAAACCACCTCAAAAGTGGTTGCAAACCAAAAAGGAGACAATTATGGCTATCAATTTTTCAAAAAACCAGCAGCCCCAACAGAATCAGGTGATTGATGTTTCACCTCAGGCTCAGCCGCAGCAGCAGTTCAATATTACTACCGTAAAACATGAACTTGCTGAAAAAATTATCAACAGCAATGAAATTGACAAACTCACAAGCCTTATCGATGTAAATAATCCTAATACAATCGTTTCATTCGGCGGCCCTGTCGCTGAAGAAATCTCAAAGGCTTCTGACCAGGTTCTGCGTTCAATGAACGTTGAACAGGTAAACGATTCAGGAAAACTCCTCCAGAATCTCGCCGTTATAATGGATCAGTTCGACGGCAAGGAGCTTTCTACTGAAGAACAGAAAGGTCTTAAAAAATTCTTCTCAAATACAAAGAAGGAACTCGATAAAATCCT
>DJFA01000027.1:3472-4160 GCA_002431975.1 Ruminococcus sp. UBA5884 | reverse complement strand
AATACAAAGCTTGAAACCATGTTCAATGCAAATCTCAGCTACTATAATGAACTTCTCAAATATATCCTTGCAGGCGAACAGGGCGTAAAGGAAATTGATGCATATATCGCTCAGCTCCAGCAGCAGATGGCTGACAACCCCGATGACGGCGGCATAAAGATGGAACTTAACAATATCATGCAGGTAAGAGATATCCTCGACCAGAGAGTAATGGACCTCAAGGTTGCGGAAAATGTTGCAATGCAGACTGTTCCTATGCTTAAAACTATGGAATTTTCAAACCTTAATCTTATCAGAAAAATTAATTCCGCTTTCATAGTTACTATGCCTGTATTCAAGCAGTCACTCGCTCAGGCTGTAATGCTCAAAAGACAGAAAGTTCAGGCTGAAGCTATGCAGGCTCTTGACCAGAAAACAAATGAAATGCTTATTAAAAACGCTGAAAATACTGTTCTCCAGTCAAAACTCACTGCACAGATGGCATCAGGAAGTTCAATCCAGATTGAAACTCTCCAGAAAACATGGCAGACTATCGTTGACGGAATTGAGGAAACTTCTAAAATCCAGAATGAAGCAAGACAGAAAAGACTTCAGGATACTGAAGCTCTCAAACAGCTTAATGACGATTTCAAACGCCGCATGAAAGCTTAAAAACAAAAACCGGTCTTTTAAAAAGACCGGTTTTTTT
>DJFA01000027.1:0-3369 GCA_002431975.1 Ruminococcus sp. UBA5884 | reverse complement strand
TTTTTTATCGTTTTATTTTTTCCATATAGATTGCAAGAACTGATATATCTGCCGGTGAAACGCCTGATATCCTTGAAGCCTGTCCTATGCTTACAGGCTTTAATTTATTAAGCTTTTCTGCTGCTTCAAGCCTTAAACCCTTTATCTCATTGTAATCCATATCTTCAGGAAGTTTTCTGCTCTCAAGTTTTCTCATCTGTTCAATGCTTTCAAGCTGTTTTGTTATATATCCCTGATATTTTATCTGAATTTCAACCTGTTCACATACCTCAAATGAAAGATTAGGTCTGTTTTTGTCAAATGGTCTGAGCAGTTCATAATTAAGCTGTGGTCTTCTTATAAGGTCAGCAAGCTTACAGCCTGTTGTCATCGGACTTGTTCCATGTATGACAAGAAAATCATTGAGTTCCTGATTCGGTGCTATATTAAGCGTGGATACTCTTTTTATCTCCTGTTCAACCTGATTTTTCTTTGCAAGAAACCTGTTGTATCTTTCATCAGATATAAGTCCGAGCTTATAGCCTATCGGTGTAAGACGCATATCAGCATTATCCTGACGCAGAATAAGCCTGTATTCACTTCTTGATGTCATCATTCTGTACGGGTCTGCACAGCCTTTTGTAACAAGGTCATCTATAAGAGTTCCTATATATGATGATGCTCTGTCAAGTATAAGCGGATTTTTACCCTGAACGCTCCTTGCAGCATTGATTCCGGCAACTATGCCCTGTGCGGCTGCCTCCTCATATCCTGAACTGCCGTTAAACTGTCCTGCACCGAAAAAGCCTTTAAGCTGTCTGAATTCAAGTGATGGAAGCATTTCAAGCGGCTGACAGCAGTCATATTCTATTGCATATGCAGGACGCATAATTTCAACGTTTTCAAGGCCTTTTATAGTTCTTAAAAATGCAAGCTGAACATCTTCCGGCAATGATGATGACATTCCCTGAAGATAATATTCATCTGTATCAAGTCCCATAGGCTCTACAAAAAGCTGATGACGTTCCTTGTCTGCAAATCTTACGACTTTATCCTCAATTGACGGGCAGTATCTCGGCCCTGTTCCCTCAATTCTTCCCGAATAAAGCGGTGAACGGTGAAGATTTGCCCTTATTACCTTATGAGTTTCCTCATTTGTATACGCTACATAGCATGAAACCTTGTTTTCAAGATTTTCTGACGGAGTTTCAAATGAAAACGGCACTATACGACTGTCGCCGTTCTGACGCTCCAGAACATCAAAATCAATGCTTCTTCTGTGAACACGGCATGGAGTTCCTGTTTTGAAACGTCTTAATGTTATACCGTTTGCACGCAGGCTGTCTGAAAGCTTCAAAGCCGCTGACACTGCATCAGGGCCGCTTTCATATGAACATTCGCCTACATGAATCCTTCCACGAAGATATGTACCTGTAGCCATTACAACAGCTTTTGCAGTATATTCTGCTCCAAGCTTTGTTTTTACGCCTGTTATTCTGCCGTTTTCAGCAAGAATATCTGTTATTTCAGCCTGTTTTATATCAAGATTTTTCTGTTTTTCGCATACGCTTTTCATATAGCAGTGATATTTTACTCTGTCAGCCTGAACTCTGAGGCTGTGAACTGCCGGCCCTTTTCCACGGTTGAGCATACGGCTCTGTATAAAGCATTTATCCGCACCCTTGCCCATTTCTCCTCCGAGAGCATCTATTTCACGAACAAGATGTCCTTTTGCAGTGCCTCCTATTGACGGATTACAGGGCATATTTGCTATCTGGTCAAGTGAAATTGTAAAAAGAACCGTTTTACAGCCAAGACGTGCTGAAGCAAGAGCTGCT
The DNA here is from genome assembly GCA_002431975.1 of Ruminococcus sp. UBA5884. GTDB lineage: Bacteria > Bacillota > Clostridia > Oscillospirales > Ruminococcaceae > UBA5884. Next base: position 1,552 of record DJFA01000027.1, on the reverse strand, counting down.
TCAACTCCTGCATGGCCTGCACCTATTACTGCCACATCATAGTTTCCCATATTCATAAATAAATCACCTCATTATTTTCCGACACAAAATCTTGAAAATACATCATTTACAACGGTATCTGTAACTTTTTCTCCTGTAAGCTCCAGCAATGCACTGAGTGCCTCATCAAGAAGAACTGTAACTGCATCAAGCATTTCACCATTTTCAAGAGCATAAACTGCCTCTTTTACTGCATTAAGAGCCTTTTCAACGCATGATTTCTGTCTTTCATTGGCTATTATGCCTTTTTCAGCCGGTATATCATTATTTATAAACATCTCCTCAAGACATTCAGAAAGATGATTTATACCGATATTATCCTTTGCTGATATCTCAACACAGTATTTAAAGCTGTTTTTTATAAAATCCATATCGCTTACTGCCTTTGAATCGGATTTATTTATAACAGCTACTGCCTTTTTGGACTTGAGTTTTTCAATAAGACTGAAATCATCATCACACAAAGGCACTGTACAGTCAAATACAGCAAGAACAAGGTCAGCTTCATCAAGTCTTGAATATGCGATATCAACGCCTATTTTCTCTATTTCATCATCAGTCATGCGTATTCCTGCGGTATCTGAAAGCCTTAAAGTAAGCGAACCGAGTCTTACGCTTTCCTCAACAACATCTCTTGTAGTGCCTGCGATATCAGTTACAATACTTCTTCTGAATCCTGAAAGACAGTTCATAAGCGTTGATTTTCCAACATTCGGCTTGCCTACTATGGCAGTATTTATGCCTTCACGCATTATTCTTCCGTAATCATATGTTTCAGAGGTCTTTTCAAGCTCATCAAGTATTTCCGACAGGCTGCTTTTAAGGGCATCAGGTTCTATTTCAGGTATATCCTCATCGGGATAATCCGCCCAGACTGAAAGATTTCCAAGAACTGAAACTATTTTATCGGAAACTGCCTTTACACGTCTGAAACACGCTCCCTCACGCAGGGAAACCGCATATTTAAGCTCGTTGCTGCTTTCGGCTGAAATTATATCCATAACGGCTTCCGCCTGAGTAAGCGACATTTTTCCGTTAAGAAATGCACGTTTTGTAAATTCACCCGCAGGAGCAAGTTCAGCACCGTTTTTAAGAACAAGCCTTAAAATCCGTCTTGATATGAATATACCGCCATGACATGATATTTCAGCGATATTTTCGCCTGTATAGCTTTTTGGAGCTTTAAAGACTGTAAGCACCACATCATCAAGAAATTCTCCGTTATCATGTATATATCCGTATGCACAGGTATATCCGTCCATTTCAAGCGGATTTTTTCCTTTAAAGACTCTTGCTGCAACATCGAGTGCATTTTCTCCGGATATTCTTATAACTGAAATGCCTCCGGCTGCATTCGGGGTAGCGATTGCTGCAACTGTTGACAAAAAAAACACCTCTTTTTTTTCTGTAAAATTAATCAATTCGATGGTTATTTTCTGTAGGGGCGAACTGTGTTCGCCCGTCAGGTTTACCTGAATTTCAGGCGGGCTAAATTCAGCAAACTAACGTTTGC
>DJFA01000072.1:14837-24095 GCA_002431975.1 Ruminococcus sp. UBA5884 | reverse complement strand
CGATAAAATCATAACGGGCGACCAATGGTCGCCCCTACAAAACGAATTTGCATAATTTCAGATAAACGAATCATAGAAAATAATCATTGAATTTGCGTTAATTGTAAAAATATTATTAATAAACCTGTTTTTTTATTGAAAATTAGTTGAACCTGCTATATAATTATTGTGAACGTGATGATTTTATACAAATTTTTTCGTTTTGTTTTTATTTTTATAGGAGGTTTTTATTAATGGTTATTTCATCTAAAAAATTCATTGCAGTTGTTTCTGCAATCGTTTTCACAGCTTCTGCCTGTGCAGGAGTAAATTTTCTTACCGGCTCTGAAGCCTCTGCTTCATCTGTAAGCGTTCTTGCCGCTGAAAGCAGTATGCGTGATATCACTTCTCAGGAACTCGTTGAAGATATGGGTCTTGGCTGGAATCTCGGAAACGATATGGACTGCTATGGCACATGGGTTTCAGGAATGGAAACTGAAGGCTGCTGGGGCAACCCTAAAGCTACTAAGGCTCTTATCCAGAAAGTAAAAGCTTCAGGCTTTAAAACTGTAAGAGTACCTGTCACCTGGACAAGCCATATTGATGCAGACGGAAATATTGATGAACAGTGGCTTGACCGTGTTCAGGAGATAATTGACTGGTGTATGGACGAAGGTCTTTATGCTATTGTAAACCTTCACCATGACGGAAATGGTCAGTCAGATATCGACTGGATTAGAAATGCTCAGAGCGATTATGATACAACTGCTGCAAAATATACTAAGGTATGGAGTCAGATTGCTGACAGATTCAAGGACTATTCTGATTATCTCATCTTTGAATCAATGAACGAGGTTGAATTTAAAGACGTTTCAAAATCAGATGCTTATGATACTCTCAACAAACTTAATCAGGCTTTTGTTGATACTGTAAGAAACAGCGGTTCAAATAATGCACAGCGTCACCTTCTCATTGCAGGATATATAACTGATATCGCCCAGACCTGTGATGTAAGATATAAAGTTCCTGATGACCCGATGAACAGATGCATTGTTTCAGTTCATTACTATACACCATCACCATTCTGCGTTGCAACTCCTGACGTTGACTGGTGTACTCCTCAGACTACATGGGGCACTGATGAGGAATATGCTGAACTTGATACAAACTTCAAAAAAATGTATACAAATTTCGTAAGCAAGGGTACTCCTGTAATCATCGGCGAATACGGCGTTCTTACTGAGGCAAAGAACGGCAAGGACGCTGACAGCATTACAAAATATCTTAAAGCTGTAAGCGAAACTGCTGTTAAATATGGTATGTGTCCTGTTCTCTGGGACGCAAGCGTTGGCGGAGATATGAACTTTATCGACAGAAATTCTCTCCAGTTCAACAGCTCTGACATTGAAAATATGTATAAAGACGTTGCCGCAAGAATCGAAAGCGGAGAACTCAAAAAAGATGACAATATCAAGGGCGATGATACTTACAAGGAAGTTGAAGTTTCTCTTACTGACGGTGTATCCGTTGATGTTTCAAAATATGATAAAAAACCTGTAGGAGCTAAGATTTATCTCAGCTGCTCAACAGACTGGGACAGCTATGGCGGCGGTGCTGTTCATTATGATGACGGTTCAAGCGACTGGGTTTATCAGGAATACGGCTTCAACAGCGTTTATGATGTTATTGAAATGAAATTCAATGACAAGGTTATGTCAAGCATGAACAACGGTACTGCAAAACAGCTTGATTTCTTTATCTGGTGGACTGCTCTTGATAATGAAGCTGATGAAAACAGCGGTCATGCTTCTGAACTCTCATTCAAGGACAATAAAGTTGTTCTCCTTTTTGAAAATGACGAACAGCCGGAAGAAACAACTGTTACTACAGCTGAAACTACAATAACAACATCTGAAACTACAGTTTCTGAAACTCCTGTTGAAACAACTGAAACTACTAAGGAAACTGCTGAAGAAACATCAGAAACTACTGCTTCTGAATCATCATCAGAATCTGTATCTTCATCAGGTTCAGGACTCGAAGCTGCTCTTAAAGGTGATGCTACCTGTGACGGCGAAGTTGATGTAAGAGATGTTACTCTTGTAAATCAGTATTATGTAAAAATGAAGGATATGACAGAACAGGGTCTTGCAAATGCTGATGTAATTTCTGACGGAATTGTTGACCTTAAAGACCTCGGTCAGCTTAAAAAATATCTCATCAAGGTTGTTGATTCTCTTTAATTGAAATTATCATATTTGAATTTTATGCAGGGGCGGTTTTTTAATCGCCCCTGTAATTAAAAAAGGAGCTGCATTTTGTGAAATTATTCAGAAAAATTGCTGTATCAGTATTTTCAGCTGCAATCTTTGCTGTATCTTCAATATCATGTGTAAGTGCTGAGGATTCAATAAACAGTTTCTATGAAAAATGGAAGGATAATTATGTTGTCAGGGATACTTATGTAACTGATGAAGACCAGTATTATGTATGGTACAGCGGCGAAAAATACAACAATGACAATCAATCCGTTGCTGTTACAGTTTCCGAAGCACATGGATATGGTATGCTTATTACTGCCTGTCTTGATGACAAGGAACTTTTTGACGGAATGTACCGCTATTACAAGGCTCATACAAGCGATATCGGTTCAAATCTCATGTCATGGCAGCAGTGCGACAATGGAACTGCTCTTATTGACGGAGCATCTGACGGCAGTATGCAGGGCGGTTCTGCTGATTCTGCAACTGACGGCGATATGGATATTGCTTATTCTCTCCTTATTGCTGACAGCGTATGGGGCAGTGACGGCGATATCAGCTATAAATCCGAGGCTGTTAATATAATCAATGATATTATGAAATATGAAGTCAATAAAACTGACTGGATTTTACAGCTTGGTGACTGGGTATACTATTGCGATGAAAATGACAAGTACTACAGTGCCACAAGAGCTTCTGACTTTATAATGCAGTATATGCCTGTATTTGCTGAGGTTACAGGCGATGACAGATGGCTTGAAGTCTATAACAGCACATATGATATAATTGATAAATTTGTTGATGAATATAATACAGGTCTGCTTCCTGATTTTATAATCAAGGATTCATCAGGTGAATTTACGGCTGCTCCTGAATATTTCCTTGAGGACAAAACAGACGGCTCATATGGCTATAACAGCTGCCGCACTCCATGGCGTATAGGTATGGACTGTATCGTGAACAATAATCCGTCTGCAAAGAAATTTACCGAAACAATCAACAGCTTTATAATAAACAGCACAGGCGGCAATCCTGATAATATTACTGCCGGATATACTCTTGACGGCAAATCCACTGAGGATTACAATGACCTCTGTTTTGATGCTCCTTTTATAATTTCTGCAAAATGCGGTGATAACAGCGAATGGAACGATACTTTATGGAACTATATACTTGATTATGATGATGATGTGTATTACGGAGATACTATAAAAATGCTCTGTATGATATCATATACCGACAAATGGATAGTTCCTGAAACTCAACCCGATATAATTTCAATTAAAAAATATATCCTCGGCATAAATGATACTGCTCCTGAATCATCTGATATCAATAAAAATAATGTTACAGATGTATTTGATTTATCAATGATTAAAAATAAATCAATGGCTGAAAAATAACAAAAATCTGGGCGACAATTGGTCGCCCGTTTTGGTTTATTGGAAAGAAAATAACCGTCAAACTGATGTTAATTTATGAATATTGTTATTGACTTGAATATAATTTTATGTTAAATTTAAATAAGGGTTTTTACCCTGAATAAACAGATAGAAAGACAAAAGAAAGGGAAAAAAATGAAACGAATCTTATGCCTTATGGCAGCATTCAGCCTCATGGCAGGAACAGAGGATATTACTCTCGGCGATGCAGACGGAAGCTCAGATATCACCTCACTTGATGCACTTGTTGTTTTGCAGTCAGTCACCGGTCTTACAGAGCTTTCTCCGGAACAGTTAAAAGCCGCTGATGTGGACGGCGATAATCAGGTAACATCAAATGATGCACTTAAAATTCTCCAGTATGTAACAGGTCTTATTGATGATTTTGCTGATACAGCGGAAACTGCAACAGTTACAACTGTTACTGATACTGAACCTCCTCAGACTACTACAGAACCCATCATAACCACTACTGAACCTCCTCAGACTATTACCGAACCGATTATAACTACTACTGAACCGCCGCAGACTACAACAGAACCCATCATAACTACTACAGAACCGCCGCAGACTACAACAGAACCCATTATAACTACTACTGAACCTCCTCAGACTACTACAGAACCCATCATAACCACAACTGAACCTCCTCAGACTACTGAACCTGTAAAAACTCTCCCGAGAAGCTATAAAATCTCAGGAGTTACACCGATAGTCCAGAGAGGTCTGCCTACCGGCTGTGAAGCTACAGGTCTTACTATTGCTCTGCGTTGGTACGGATTCAATGTTTCAAAAGAGGATATGGCTCTTAAATATATGCCAAGACAGGATTTTACATATCAGGACGGAAGAAAAATCGGCCCTGATTTCATATATACATTTGCAGGCGACCCTGCAAGAAAAAGCAACTCATATGGCTGTTATATACCATGTATGAGGCAGACAATTGCTAACTATTTCTCTGATATAGGCTGTACTGAATATACAACCGCTGATATATCCGGCACATCTCTTGAAAATCTTTTCTACTATGTTGCAGACAATACCCCTGTAATACTCATCTCAACAAATAATCTTATAACACCTGTAACAGGTGATTCATGGTATACCCCTGACGGCAGATATGTAACATGGCAGAGAGGTCACCACTGCATGATTCTTACCGGATATGACTACAGCAAGAATGTTGTTTATGTAAGCGAATCCGCCTATTCATATGAAAGAACTTATAATATGGATTCATTCAGAAATATCTATAATCTTAAAGGCAAAAATGCTATGATTATAAAGAAAACCAAATCCGATAATCCTGTAATCAGTCCTGACAATGATGTATATGTTACTCCTTTTTCTGACGGTGATATATGCGTTCTCAAAAATACAGGCAGCGGAAAAATGCTCAATGTCGATTATGGCAGAGATGAAAATGATGTAAATGTTTATCAGTGGACAGCTGACAATTCAACTGAACAGCAGTTCAGAATGAATCTTATGTCTGACGGCTCGTATATGATAAGAACAATGTGCAGTTCTGACGGCACAAACCGTACTCTTGACATCGTAAAATCAAACGGAAATATTGTATCAGGTGCAAATGTTGATATATATAATCCTGTTGATACAATCGCTCAGAGATGGCTCTTTGTAAAGACCGGAACAAATACATACAAGATAGTGCCACAGTATAATAAGGCTCTTGCTCTTACAGCACTTGGCAATTCAAATGGTTCTGCTTCGGGAACAGATGCCTCATCAGATGGAAATGTTTTTGTATCTGATTATACCGGTTCAGCATATCAGCAATGGACTGTTTCAAAAATAAATTAACACCAATTCGATGATTATTTTTTTGTAATTCGTTCATCTGAAATTCGGATTAAATAATATGCAGATTCGTTTTGTAGGGGCGACCATTGGTCGCCCGCCTTAATTATGGTTAAACCATAAATTGGATATTTGTTTTGTACATATGAAATCATTGGTTAATCGATAAAATCATTGATAAACCATAACGGGCGAACACAGTTCGCCCCTACAGAAAAAATCCACCAAATTTGCGTTAATAAATAAAACCTCCCTTTTTTAAGAGAGGTTTTATTTATTAATCCTTTGTTTCATCATCAAGATATTTTTCAACGATAAATTTAGGTCGTTCCTTTGTTTCAAGGTAAACCTTCCCGATATATTCCCCTATTATGCCTATTGAAAGCAGCTGAAGCCCTCCTATTGCCCATATTGATACGATAGTTGATGTCCAGCCTATCTCAGTAGCTCCTGTATAGTGTCTTATTATTGAATATATAAGCATTATTATACTTACTACAAATATGAATATTCCAAGACTTGTTATAAGTTTTATAGGCTTTGTTGAAAGAGATGTTATACCTTCCCATGCGAATGCAAGCATTTTTTTAAGCGGATATTTTGATTCTCCTGCCATACGTTCTTTTCTCTCATAGAAAACGCTGTCGCTTTTATAGCCTATCATCGGAACTATTCCTCTTAAAAAGAGATTCACTTCCTTGAACTGTTCAAGGCCTTCCAACGCTCTGCGGCTCATAAGTCTGTAATCAGCATGGTTATATGTTATATCCGCACCCATGGCTTTTATAAGCTTATAAAAGCCCTCTGCGGTAGTTCTTTTGAAAAATGTATCTGTTTCTCTTGCACTTCTTACACCGTATACTATATCACAGCCTTCATAATATTTATCAACCATTGCATCTATTGCATTGATATCGTCCTGAAGGTCAGCGTCCAATGATATAGTCATATCGCACTTTGATTTTACGGTCATAAGTCCGGCAAGCAATGCATTCTGATGCCCCTTGTTTCTTGAAAGCTTTATTCCCTGAAAAATCTTATCCTGACTGTGAAGCTCCTCGATTATCTGCCATGTCTTGTCCTTTGAGCCGTCATTTACAAATACTATTCTGCTTTCCGGAGAGATTTTTCCGGCATTTATAAGAGCATTCATTTTTTCATAAAGCTGTACTGAAGTATCATGAAGCACTTCTTCTTCATTATAGCATGGAATTACAAGATAAAGCTTATCCATTTAAAATTTACCTCCAAAATTCAAACACATTTGATGCTGCATACCAGAGTTCCGGATAATTTTCTGATGAGAATGAGAAATTGAATATCTGAAACGCATTTACTGCAAAACTCCATAATACTGAAAATACCATGAATTTTACAAACAGTTTCTTTACAGATTCACTGCTGCATTTCTGATAAAGCAGAAATGCAATTACATATGCTCCTATTATTATCTGCCATGAAAAGTCTGCTGTATATCTTACTGCATAGCCGCTTTCCCAGATTGAACATATTATAACAAATGGCATAAGTACACAGGTAAATGCGGTAAGGAATGCATTTTTTCTGTTTCCTGAAATGCGGTATGCCTTTTTGCTTAAAAAGTATGCAAATACAGGCAGTGCAAGGAACAGTATTCCCGAAGTATTTCCCACATCAGAGAAATAATATCCGTTTACATCAAGCTTTGTAAACTCAGTTCCTATAAACGGAAATTCCAGCTTGAAGCTTGGCAGAGCAAACAGATAGTTGTAAATTCCTATAAGAACAAAATTTGTATGATACTGTGAATGTACAAAATCGTTTATTGTAAGTGAATACTGTATTCCGAAATCAAAAACTGAATCAAATCTTACATAGTTATAGTACATCTGGGCTGCTCCGAGTACAACCATCGGAACAAATGCACATAATCCGAATGAAAGCTTTGATTTTCCGGCTTTTTTAAATGCAAATATATAGAATAAACAAGCTGCTATACAATATACTGCAAGAGTCGGACGGCAAAGTACTGCCACTGCAAGAAACAGTGATGAAAGAGCTGTTTTTGGTTTTGAGATACGTCCGCTGCGGGCGGTTATTCCTGATGATATAAGGAAATATGCTCCCATGGTTACAAATGCAAATCCTGATGATATTGATATTTCATAGAAAAGAGTTCTTCCTATGCTGTACCATATTCCGCAGGAAAGCTGTATTATCATAAGTCCTGACAGTACTATATTTGATTCAATTCTCCAGAAATGCTTCTTTATAAACTGCATATATGTCATTGTAAGGAACACAATGCCTATGAGTCCGAAAATGAGAACCGCTATATTTGTCGGGAAATAATATCCTGTAATCATATGATACGGCAGGAAAAGCAGTATTACAGGAGCTATTCCGTAATATGAATAATATTTGCCGTTATACATTACATGGTCCCATTTTGCCTCTGCACCGCTGTCATTTCTAAGACCCCAGTCATATGGATTTTCAACTTCAAGCAATGCAGGGTCTACTTCATCAAGAAGACTTACCTGACCGGCTTCAAATGCATCAACTATTTCCTTTGAAATCTGATTTCCGCCAGTCTGTTTAAGCTCGTCCCGCCAGTCGGAAAAGCTTTCAAGATGAGAACCTGTGCCTACAATTCTGATTGCTGTAATGAGAGCTATTGCTGTAAATACTGCGGCAAAAGCATTGCAGAACGGTTTGTTCTGATAGTATGGCTGATTCATTCTTCTGCCCTTTACAAGTGAATATGCAAGTACGGAGAGAATTACTATTCCGCCGAAACGTATATATGATATATCAAATGAAATGCCGCTGTTTATTGTAAGGGATTTGAGGACAACTGAACCGTTATCCTTGTCCATGGTGAATTTTACTCTTAAAGTTCCAAGTTCTCCTGAAAACTGACATGGAATCATTGATGAATGTTCATAGCCGTTTACTGCCTTTGTCTTTGCAATGTCATATCTGTAGCTTTCATGTGTTTCATCGGTTATATCAAGAATTATATTTGCAGATGGTGTATCTTCTGCAAATTCAAGTTCTGCATTGAGAGTGCCTACCTTTTCGCCGAGATTTTCAAAGGTTATAAGCACTTCGTCCTTGCCGTTTATTGTAAGTGAATCATCAGCCGGATTGTATTCATAGTTTCCGTTTGATATTTCGGCATTGCTCAGAAGCAGTTTTCTTTCATTATAATCTCCCAGCCAGAGGTGATATGAATGAAAATTGAAAAGTGTAAGCTCAAGAACTGCGGCTACTGCAACAGCCTTTGAGGCAAATTTTAAAATTTTACAGTCATCGCCTCTGTCGTTGAAACGTTCCCTGAGCTGCATTATAAGTATTTCAATAACGCATACAAGTCCGCAGAAGAAGTATGTTCCCTGATAAATGCCGTTGTCATTGAGATTTGTAATATCAAATATTGCAAATACAACAAGAATTATTTCAATTATGAATGTCAGTACTTTAAGATTTTTCTTTAGTTTTCCCGATGGCATCCAGAAGCTTTTTATTGAAAAAATAATTGTAAATATCATTGCTGCAAAAGCAATTATAAAAAACACCATGATGATTTCTCCTATTATGTGAAATACTCCCCCACCTAAAGAGGTGAGGGCTTCTGATTTAACAGATGTTTCCCACTCAATACATCTAATGATGTAAGTATCAATGGGCTAACCCCGTGTGTCCCACGGTTACAATATTTATACTATTCTAAGATATTACTAACTTCATACCTTGATTTTTTATGTTCA
>DJFA01000072.1:7844-14674 GCA_002431975.1 Ruminococcus sp. UBA5884 | reverse complement strand
TTTTGATGAGTTGCTTTCCTAAATCTTCAAGTTTATATTTTAGAAAAGTTGTAAACACACCCCAACTATTATCAGCAACAGACTTTCCAAAATTTAATGCTTGTGACATAGCTTTCATATCCAAATCTTCAATACATACACAATCATAGGCATTGGCTATCTGCCTTGATAATTTATGCAAGAAGTCTTTTCTTTGATTAGCTACTTTTTCATGTAGTTTAGCAACTTTAAGACGTTGCTTATTCCTTTTTTGACTGCCTGTCACACATTTAGAGAGTTTTCTCTGTTCTCTTGCTAACTTTTCTTGAGATTTTCTAAAATATCTTGGATATTCAGCAGAAGTATTATCACTTGCAACATATAGTTCTTTCATAGAAAAGTCTAATCCTAAGAAAGTTTTAGGTTCTACTGTTTGTATTTGACTTTCATACTCACATAGAATACTTGCATAATACTTTCCACTTGTAGTTTGACTTATAGTCACAGACTTAATTTTATGGTCTTTAGGTATCTGTCTATGTTGTTTTACCCTTACTAAGTCCACTAATTTCGGAAGTTTTAAATAACCATTTTTCAATGTGATAGTATTTCTTTGATTATTTGTAGTGTAACTTTTTCTATTTTTATGTTTACTTTTGAATTTTGGAAATCCACTTTTAGGATTATTGAAAAAGTTGGTAAAGGCTTTTTGTAAGTTCATTTGAGCGTTAGCAAGTGCCAAACTATCCACTTCTTTAAGCCATTCAAATTCAGTTTTGTATTGTGCAGGTGTATTATTTAATTTTTGTTTGGTTTGTTGGTAGTAATCTATCTTATCTGATAACATCTTATTATAGATAAATCTTGTACAACCAAACGTTTTAGCAAATATTATCTTTTGTTCTTCATTTGGGTATATCCTAAATTTGTATGCTTTATTTTGTTTCATGTTTTTCACCTTGCCTTTCTATATATTTTCTTATAGTTTCAATATTTGCTCCACCTGTAGAAATCAAACAAAAACTTTGACTCCAAAAATATTCTTTCCACAATTTCTGCTTAATTTGTGGATATTCTTTTTTTAGTAATCTACTACTTGCACTTTTATATGCATTTATGAATTTGCTTATTTCTGTGTTAGGGTGTGCTTTGAAAAGTATATGTACATGGTCTATATCGTGATTCCATTCCTGCAATGTTATATTATATTTAATATTTAGGGCTTATGTATTAAAATGTTCTGCATATTGAATAATTATATCATAAATCATTTATAAAAGCAATAAAAAACCGGATGATTTTATTCGTCCGGCAAATATTTTTTTATTTTCAGCTTATAGTTCCGTCAGCTGCGTATGCAAGCCAGTAATCAACATTGCCGTCAAGACTCTGATAAGTTCCGTCAAAGCCTGTTGAAGGTGTATTGACCGGATAACAGCCTACATATCTGTCAACATTTGTTGTTGCATATGCTGATGCGGTAAGTACAGGGAATGTACCGCCCTTGTTTTCATACTTTACTGCCCACACACAGCCTTCTGAATCATCTGATTTTACTTTTTTGTTTACTCTTTCCTGCATAATGTCAGCGATATGTTCATTAACAGAATCATATTTTTTCATGCTGTCAATTGCAACTGTTGACGGCAGATCGGATTTTAAAGGGTAGCCATCATAAATATTAAGAACACTGATATTTTTTGCTTCATATTCCTGTGAAACGGTAAGAGCCGCATTGAAAACTACTTTTGCCTGAGCATTTGTAGTTTTAAGACGTGCATTTCTTATAAAATAACTCATTGAAGGTATCAAAGCACCTGCAAGAACGGCTACTATTGCCAGAACTACCATAAGTTCAACCAGCGTAAAGCCTTTTAAATATTTTCTATTCATAAAAAAGTCTGCCTCCTGCATTCAAGATATTAACGAAACAATTATATATATTTATTATAACATATATCCTTTGTTTGTCAATACTGCGGAGTCTTTTTTGTGGATTAATCCCAAAACAGATATAATTTTAACTGCATATTGCTAAAAAAATCAGCTGAATGTGCCAAATTCAGGACAGCTGTTATAGTTCTCAGGCGGATTAGGATACTGACCAACTATTTTATCGTTCTGGTCATCTTTTGTCCACTGAGCTCCCTCAAATGTACCCTCGTCTTTATCAAAATCAAGATAGCACCAGCCGCTTGCTGAACCGTTTCCGCTGAGAGCCTCAACTATAGCTTTTTTAAGCTCATTTGTATCAGCATTTTCACCGTATGAACAAGCCATAGGATTTACAATAAAGCTTTCATTTACAGTACGTCCCTCTGTTTCCATCTGTGTTGCATAGTTGTTTGCCGCATTGAAAACAACCTTTGCATTTGCATTGGCAGTTTTAAGACGTGAACTTTTTACATACCCCATCATTGAGGGTACAAGAATAGCTGCAAGAACACCTATAATTGCAATGACAACTATGAGTTCAACAAGTGTAAAACCTTTGATTCTGTTCTTCATAAAAATCAATCCCCTCTCTTTAAGTCATATAATATCACAGTAAAAATACAAAAGTCAAGCTGTAAGAAAAAACTTCATTAATTTGTATAATTACATCAAAACATATGTTATAAAAAGTGCAGTTATACAATTTCAAGCTTTTATTTTACAATGCTTCTTGAATTGAATTAAGATTAATGATATAATTAATATAATGCAAATTAGATTGTTATTTGTAGGGGCGACCATTGGTCGCCCGCCAAATTATGGTTAAACCATAAATTTGATATTTGTTTTCTGTATGTGAACCGTTGGTTATCTGCATAAAATTCTGGTAATTGCAACGGGCTACAAAAATTTCAGATGAACAAATTACAGAAAATAATCAGATTATCTGAAAGGAATGTTGATATATGCTGAAAAAACTCATCTGTCTGCTGACGGCTGCAATGTTTTTATTTCCGGATTTCAGAATATCCGCTGCTGATGCGGTATCAGGAACGTTTGACAGCGGTATCTCATGGAGCATTTCCGGTTCTGTCATGACTATTTCCGGAACAGGCGAAATGGGTGATGTAAAATATCAGCCATATGCCTCATACAGCAGCAGCGTCACATCAGTTGTAATAAATGAAGGTATTTCCTCTGTCGGCTATGGAGCGTTTTCAAATTTCCAGAATCTCAAATCCGTTTCACTGCCGCAGTCGCTTGAATATATAGATGTAAATGCCTTTTCATACTGCTATAACCTTTATGATATAAATATCCCTAAGAGTGTTGAATATATCGGAAGCAATGCATTTTACGGAACATACTTTATCTCAGGTATCAAGGGCGATTTCATTGTTCTTGGTGACGGAATACTTTACAGCTATAAAGGTTCAGCCGAACGGATTATAATCCCTGACAATGTAAAATCAATTGCTGACCGTGCATTTGTTTCAGAAAAAAATGCTTATTTGCTGTATGTTCCCGAAAGCGTTAAAATCATCAGGGAAAATGCATTTTTAAACTGCACAAATCTCAAATATGCAGTTATAAGCTCTGAAACTGAATCTGTCGGAAATAATTCACTCGGCTATATACTTAATCCTGCACCTGTCCTCAAGGGAGATTTCAGAATATACAGCTGTTCCGGTTCAGCAGCTGAAAAATATGCCTCTGACAATACTATTGATTTTACTGTCATGGGCGATATCGACGGTGACGGACAGGTAACTTCATATGATGCACTGATGATTCTTCAGACTGTAACCGGCTCTGCCGATATGAGCGAAGAACAGAAAATTTCTGCTGATTCGGATATGGATTCAGATATAACTTCATATGATGCTCTTACGCTTCTGCAATATATAACGGGAGGATTTTAATTACTATGATACTCAAACGCAACAAATATCAGGAAAGCTGCCTTACTTTCAAGATTGAAAACAGAAAAGCCATAGTTACAAGCTGCGACTTTTCTGCTGAAGAAGTAAAAATCCCCCAGACATATAAAAATTATCCTGTGACTGCTATCGGCAGGCACGCATTCTGTCTGCGTGAAAATTTAAAATCCGTGATTATTCCGAATGGTGTACGATTTATCGGTGATGAAGCTTTCGGCGAATGCGACAAGCTTACTGATATAGTTCTTCCGGACAGTATCGAAAAAATCGGAAAAAATGTATTTATGAACTGTACATCTTTAAACTCGGCAGTTCTTTCCGAATCAATTGCTGAACTTCCGGATAACCTTTTCAGAGGCTGTATAAATCTTACCAATATCATTATTCCGAAAAAAGTACGCTTAATCGGAAACGGTGTATTTGCTGAATGTACAGGTCTTACTGATATAGATATTCCCGATTCCGTCATAAGAATAGGCAGTATTGCATTTGCCTGCTGTAAAAATCTTAAAAATATAACCATTCCGCAGAATATTATTTCAATAGGCGACAAGGCTTTTATGGAATGCCGAAGCCTTGACAGCATTTCTTTACCATATGGCATTGAAAATATAGGAAACTATGCATTTTTAAACTGTCCTCTTGTACATATAGTCACAATTCCGGAAACTGTTCAGTCAATAGGCGAAAAAGCTTTCGGATATATGTATGTACAGAGAAATAACCTCTATTTCCGTGCGGACAAGTTTATGATTGTTGCAAATATTGATACTGCCGCTGAAGCCTATGCCAAAAAACACAGCATAGAATTTTCCATCGACTATAATGAAAATCAGGATAACGGAATATTCAGATTTGAAAACTATTATTATAAAATTGTAAATAATGAGGCTGTTATTATAAACTGTGACTATGATGCAGTTTCACTCCTTATATCAGCAAAAATTGATAACTATAACGTATGCGAAATAGCTGACGATGCATTTGCAATGCATTTCAATCTTAAAAGCGTTATAATTTCAAATAAAGTCCGTTCTGTCGGAAAAGGCATATTTAAAAACTGTGATTCCCTTGAAAGCGTCACTCTCCCGAACAGCCTCTCAAAAATCAATGATGAAACATTCAGCGGCTGTCAGAGTCTTGTTAGTTTAAAGCTCCCTGAAACTGTGAACTATATAGGCGAAAATGCCTTTTATGGCTGTTCATCGCTTAAAAGCATAAATCTTCCGTTCGGAACTGTATTTATCGGAAAATCCGCATTTGAAGGGTGCAGAAGCCTTGTATATATGGAATTTCCTACAGGTGTGAAGAATATCCCTGAAAACGTCTGCTGTGAATGTTCATCTCTTAAATCCGTACATATTTCAGGTGCTTCATCTGTCGGGGAAAATGCTTTCTGTGCCTGCACAAGCCTGCAATATGTAGTTATGCCGTCATCTGTAAACAATATCGGCGACAATGCATTCTTTTCATGTCCTGCCCTCAGCGGAGTAGTTATCCCTAATTCATCTGCTGAAATAGGATATCATGCATTCGGATTCGGCGAAAATCAGAAAAACAGCAATTTTTCTGTTATCAGCTATTTCAATTCATCTGCACACGCATATGCGGCTGAAAACAATTTTTCATTCATACCTCTTTATATGGAAGCTGCAAAGCCTTCAAGAAAAATAATGGGTCATCAGCTCGGATATGATGTAATAAATTCCTCTGCCCGTGTATGCGGCTGTGACAGAAATATCTCAGAAGCTGTCATTGAAAAATATATTGAAAGAAACGGTAAGAAAATCCCTGTATCAGTTATCGCAGAACACGCATTTTTCAACTGTTCATATCTCACTGCCGTTGATATACCGGAAAGCGTTGCCGTAATAGAAAAAGCTGCTTTCAGCAACTGTCCGGGACTTGTTGAAATAAAAATCCCTAAAAGTATTTCCGAAATATCGCCGTCAGCCTTTGAACACTGCACATCTCTTGAATCATTCTATGTAAGCTATGCAAACAATAACTATTCAGATATAGACGGCGTTCTTTTTGACAACGAATTCAGACATATATGCCGCTATCCTGAAGGCAGGAAAAATTCTGAATATACTATTCCTGACAGCGTTGTCTATATTGATGAAGCCTGTTTTTCAAACAATATCTATATCTCAGATATAAAATTCCCCGAAAAAGTCAAGATAATCCGTGATAAAGCCTTTGAATGCTGCTATAGTCTTCAGAATATCGTGATAGGCGGAAATATCAAGACTATCGGCGACAACGCTTTTGCAATGTGCCGTAATCTCGAAAATGCACGCATTGAGGAAAGTGTTGTAAATATCGGCAAAAACGCATTCGGCGGCTGTTCATCGCTTACATCTGTTATTCTCCCGTACAGTGTGAAAACTTTAGGAGAATATGCTTTCAGCAAATGCGAAAACCTTAAAAAAATCTGTCTGCCCTCATGGCTTGATGAGATAAATGTAAAAACCTTTTATAAATGCAGTTCTCTTGAATTTATAAATCTTCCTCCGAGAGTAAAAAGAATAAATATGTGTGCCTTTGCATACTGTATGAAGCTTGTTTCAGTCTGCATTCCAAAATCAGTTTTAAAAATCGGATATATGGCATTCTATGGCTGTCAGTCGCTTGAAACAGTTGCTATTGAGGACGGACTTTCTGAAATTGATGATTATGCATTCTGCAACTGTCCTGAAATAAAATGCATTGAAATCCCTGAAAGCGTCCGCATTATCGGAAATTATGCCTTTGGGTACTGTTCTGAATCCGAAGATTCAACGCCGTATCCGATAGAGGATTTTGTAATAATAGGTGAAAAAGGTTCTGCGGCTGAAAAATATGCTGCTGAAAATAATTTCAGATTTGAGCTGTTCCGCAGCAATATAATATGCATAGGATAACAAAAGGACGGATTTTTTTCAATCCGTCCTTTATTAATGCTAATTCAACATAAAAATTTTATAATTGAAA
>DJFA01000072.1:658-7720 GCA_002431975.1 Ruminococcus sp. UBA5884 | reverse complement strand
AATAATAATCATCGAATTTGCGTAATATTAAAATTATGGTTTAACCATAATTTCGGCGGGCGACCAATGGTCGCCCCTACATAAACAATTCATCGAATTGGCGTTATTTTACTTTTCTTTCTGTTTCATCAACAAGCTTTGCAACAAGCTCATCAACTGACATTGTTACTGTATCGCCTTTTCTTGAACGTACTGCAACAGTTCCGTTTTCAATTTCCTTATCGCCCATAACAAGCATATACGGAATTTTTTCAAGCTGAGCTTCTCTGATTTTTTTCTTTACATTTTCAGCTCTGCTGTCAACCTCACATCTGATTCCTGCGGCTTCAAGCTTTTTCTTTACATCATATGCATAATCTGCGTGTCTGTCTGCAATAGGCATAAGTCTTGCCTGTTCAGGTGAAAGCCACAGAGGCAATGCTCCTGCGAAATGTTCAATCATATATGCAAGAGTACGTTCATAGCAGCCAAGTGATGTTCTGTGAATGATATAAGGGAGCTTTTTCTTTCCGTCTGCATCAACATATTCCATGCCGAAACGCTTTGCGAGCAGCATATCTATCTGAATAGTTACAAGAGTATCTTCCTTGCCGTATACGTTTTTATACTGAACATCAAGCTTCGGGCCATAGAATGCAGCTTCATCAATTCCTATTGTATATTCAACTCCGAGATGGTCAAGAATTTTAGCCATTACAGCCTGTGCTTCCTCCCACTGTTCAGCTGTGCCTTCATATTTATTCTTAGGATTTGCAGGGTCCCACTGTGAAAATCTGAATGTACATTTATCAAGCAGTCCCACTGTATCAAGAAAATACTTTGCAAGGTCAAGACAATCCTTAAATTCCTGTTCAAGCTGGTCAGGACGCAGAACAAGATGTCCTTCTGAGATTGTAAACTGTCTTACTCTTATAAGACCATGCATTTCTCCGCTGTCTTCATTTCTGAAAAGAGTTGATGTTTCACCAAGTCGCATAGGCAGGTCACGGTATGAACGCTGTCTGTTGAGGTATACCTGATACTGGAACGGACAAGTCATAGGACGGAGTGCAAAACATTCTTTTGTTTCATCATAAGGGTCGCCGAGTATGAACATTCCGTCAAGATAATGGTCCCAGTGACCTGAAATCTTATAAAATTCCCTCTTTGCCATAAGAGGAGTTTTTGTAAGCAGATAACCATGCTGCTGTTCTGTATCTTCGACCCATCTCTGAAGCAGCTGGATAACTCTTGAACCCTTTGGCAGAATTATAGGAAGTCCCTGACCTACAACATCAACTGTTGTAAAGAATTCAAGTTCACGTCCGAGCTTGTTATGGTCACGGAGTTTTGCATCTTCAAGCTGTTTGAGATGTTCTTCAAGCTCTGAAGCTTTCGGAAAAGCAACTGCATATACTCTTGAAAGCATTTTATTCTTTTCAGAACCTCTCCAGTAAGCTCCTGTACATGAAAGCAGTCTGAATGCCTTAACAGGTGCAGTAGTCATAAGATGAGGGCCTGCACAGAGGTCAGTAAATTCTCCCTGTCTGTAGAATGATATTGGTTCACCGTTTGAAGCGTGTTCTTCACAGAGTTCAACCTTATATGGTTCATCTTGTTCTTTAAGATATTTTATTGCTTCATCAGGCTGCATTTCAAACTGTTCAAGAGTCAGATTTTCCTTTACGATTTTCTTCATTTCAGCTTCAATTTTAAGGAGTTCATCAGCTGTAAATGGTTTTTCAATATCAAAATCATAATAAAATCCGCTGTCGATTGCAGGGCCTATTGCAAGTTTAGCGTCAGGATAAAGTCTTTTTACTGCCTGAGCAAGAATATGTGAAGCAGTATGCCAGAAAGTTTTTTTACCCTCAATTGAATCAAATGTCATGACTTCAAATTCGCAGTCACTGTCAATAACAGTTCTTAAATCTTTTACCTCGCCATTGATTTTAACACAGCATGAAGCTTTATAGAGTCCCATGCCTATACCCTTGATAATTTCCGCAGCTGACTGAGCTGATTCGATTTCACGGATACTTCCGTCTTTAAGTGTAAGCTTAATCATAAAAAAAATCTTC
This sequence comes from Ruminococcus sp. UBA5884, assembly GCA_002431975.1. GTDB lineage: Bacteria > Bacillota > Clostridia > Oscillospirales > Ruminococcaceae > UBA5884. The sequence continues at coordinate 5,660 of DJFA01000072.1, read as the reverse complement.
CTTTCTATTTAACTCAAATTTGACAACAAAATTTTATAATTGAAAATATGGGATTTCCCTTATATTTTGTAGGGGCGACCATCGGTCGCCTATCTGAAAATTCGGTAAACCTGACGGGCGACCAATGGTCGCCCCTACAGAAATAATTCATCGAATTTGCGTTTATTTATTCAAATATATCCCCGAAAAAAATACGTTTTTTTCTTTTTTTCATAAACAAAAAAGCCCCCTGAACACAGTAATGTTCAAGGGGCGATAATTTACCGCTGTTCCACCCTTATTCGCACTGAAAAAGTGCCTCATAAGTTTTCTGATAACGGAGAAAAACCGATGTTTATTAGACATACTCAGAGGTGGTATGCATAATGCTTTTTTTATAATTTCTCTTTCAGCCGGTGAAGAAATCTCTCTGTATAAAAATTCTTTGCAAAATGCCGTCCTCATCAACGATTTATTTCAATAATCTAACTATATCATAATATTTTTTATTTGTCAACAATTTTTTTATTGACGGTGAATAAATAATGTTGTATAATAATGCCATGATTATATTTAAGGGGAATTTAAAATGAACAGAATACTGAAAATACTGAATATTTTAGGGGATATAGTGCTGATATCATATCTTTTCTTAATCAATATGGAATACTGGTTTTCGCTTACAGCGGCAGGAACTATTGCTCTTGCACTTAAAATAATCAATGTATGCATACAGAGTGATGACAGAAAAAATAAATTTCTCTGTATTGCGGTTACAATCATCGCATTTATAATTCTTGCTATACTGGAAATATTTATAAACAATGACAGTTTATTTGCATTTGAACTTATTGTTTATCCTTTGATTATATATTCTGTTCTGATGATAATTTCGGGGCTTGCTGTATTTTTTAACGCAAATTCGACAACAAAATCTTATGATTCAAAATAAGGAATTTTTCTTATATTTTTGTAGGGGCGACCATCGGTCGCCCGTTAAATTCTCCGGAATTTCAGAGGCGGGCGACTCGAACTTTAGTTAATCTCCGTCAATAAATCCTACTCTTATAACTTTATCAAAATTATATACAACTGCTGCTTTTCCTGATTCAATAAGCTTGCTGAATGTCATATATACAAAATCCGCAAACCACATACAGAACTCATCTGAATCCATATTCTTTCCTGTCATCTGTTCAATATCGATATCCCATTCATTTTCAACGCATATTTCAAGCAGCATCTGACATACTCCCATAAGCCAGCCTGTATCATCAAGCTGCATGACGTGTTCAGCATAATCCCTCATAATAAATACATCTTTTGTTTTTTCTGAAATACCATATGCCCATTCAGGAATTGCCCAGCTTTTTGAATTATTCTGCTGTTCAAGATATTCAGGACGCACGCAGTTATTCTCAAAATCATATCTGTAATCATTTTCAAGCTTATAGAGTTCATAAAGTTTCTGTTTCAGAACAGGTTCTTTTACAAGTTCAATTGCAGCTTTTGAGAAAATATTCTTTTTAAGAGAATGAAAAACTACATCTGTAAGGGGATTTTCACCGATTACAGAACCTATGTAAAGAACTCCGTCAAGCTTTAAAATTTCGTCTACTGAAAGAGATGAATATTCAGTACTTACAAAACTCATATTTCCTTTAAGAATCTGCATTACCTCATTATAGTTATCAATTCTTTCCTGTGCATGAGCATCATTCATATTTTTTCAGTTCTCCTTTTTATTATGTGAAAATGTAGGAACTATTTTCATAAGCATTTCAACAGTTTTTTCAGAATCATTGTTTTCAGCATATTCTTTAAGCTGCTTCAAATCTGAAAGGAACTGTTTTTCATTTATATTTATCTGCTGACCGATATATATTTTATCATGTGAAGTAGATTTCTGTTCTTCCTGAAGCATTGTTTCCTCATACATTTTCTCGCCGGGTCTTAAACCTACAAAACGTATGTTTACATCTTTATAGGGGATTTTCCCATACATTCGTATAAGATTTTCAGCAAGTGTAACTATCTTTACAGGGTCGCCCATATCAAGAACAAATATTTCACCGCCATGTGCCATAGCTCCAGCCTGAAGCACAAGTGATACAGCTTCCGGAATAGTCATGAAATATCTGACTATATCAGGGTGAGTTACTGTAACGTCTTTTCCACGCTCTATCTGCTTTTTAAAAAGAGGTATTACTGAACCGTTTGAACCGAGAACATTCCCGAAACGTGTAGTAATATATTCAGTTTTATAGAGTTTTTTCTGTGAAAGATACTGTACTATCATCTCACAGCATCTTTTTGTAGCTCCCATTATATTTGTAGGATTTACAGCCTTGTCAGTCGAAATCATTATAAATTTTTCAGCACCATATTTTCCGGCAAGTTCTGCGACATTATAAGTGCCGAATACATTATTTTTAACGGCTTCTTCAGGACTTGTTTCCATAAGGGTGACGTGTTTGTGTGCTGCGGCATGAAATACAATCTGAGGTTTATACATACTGAAAATCTTATTCATCTTATCATAATCACGCACAGAGGCAATTACCGTTTCAAGAGCAGTGCTGCCATCATGCTCCATGATTATTTCCTGTTGGATATCATAAGCATTATTTTCATATATATCAACTATTATTATGCGTTCAGGGTTATAGTCAGCGAGCTGACGGACTATTTCAGAACCGATTGAGCCGCCTCCGCCTGTTACCATACAGACCTTGTTTTCAATAAAAGCCTTTACAGCCTTTTCATCAAAGCTTACAGGTTCTCTGCCGAGCAAATCCTCAATCCTTATATCCTTTACATAATTGAATACATTTCCGCTGCATTCTTCCTTGTCAATAAGCATCTGGCTGAGGTATGGCATAACCTTTACAGGCAGACCTGTTTTTGAGCATAATTCAAGAATCTGTTTTCTGCGTCTGTCCGGACATGAAGGAATCGCAAACATGATTATCTCAATATTTTCTTTTCTGCATATATCCTCTATTTCGTCAGTAGTTCCGGCAACTTTTACTCCCATAATACTTGTGCCGGCTTTATTTTTATCATCATCAATTATGCATACCGGAAGATAGTTGTTTGCAGGATTTTTGCCATCTTTCAATGATACGGTGATATCATTTATAAGCAGCTGAGCCGCTTTTCCTGCACCTATTATCATAGTTCTTCTGCGTTCCTGCATACGTCTTTCATTTACAACAAGAAATGTTTTTCCCCAGAAAAAACGAAATAGTATTATAAGAACAACTGCTATAACATAATTTACTATAACGAAAAGCAGAGTAACATTTTCATTGAAAAGAACAGCGAAAAGCCGGCTTATAGTTATGCCAAGGGCAACTCCTATCATGCAGGTGGTATAATCGCTTCTGTTCATTTTTCTCCACATTGTCTGATATGCACCGATAAGCTTCATTGAAAAGAAACAGCAGAATATATTGAACAATGCAACTACAAGCAGTATCTGAGTATTTACAGCTTCTGCACCGACAGCTGTCAGTATAAGATTTGAAAGAATCGTTGATATTGCAATTATCAGCATATCAGCAGCTATTACGGAATAATCCTTTTTCATTTTATTCTCCCTGTATATATAAAAATGCAGTTATAATCTCATAACTGCATAGATATTTTATCATATTATGTATTAAAAGTCAACGGATTATCAGAATTCAGTATAAGATACCCGGATTGATGAACCATTTTTATCCTTATAATATGAACGGTTCACAACATTTCCGGAATCATCAGGATTTATTCCTACTGATACAGCATCTGAAAATGAGGATATAATTCCGGTAGAGTACTGGAGCAGTGAAAGAGCGTCATATGAGGTAACAGCTCCGTCAAAATCGCTGTCGGCAGTAATTTTTCCGTAAATATCCATATCATTGAGCTCCGTAACTGTCTGGAGTACAAGAAGTGCATCATATGAAGTAATTTCGCCGTCATTATCGAGGTCACCTATCAGAGAGGCTGCTGCTATATCATCAGCATTTCCGTTTATTGTAACCGAACCGTTCACCCAGTCTATATTGAGTGATTCAATATCCGAATTGGTAGCCATTGTTCTGCTGCCTATTGAAGCAAATGAAATATCATATACTCCCGGATATGCATTTTCGGAAATATTCACATCAAGATTTATAAAATTTCCGGTCTGAACAGTATTTTCTGTACTCTGGGTAGACCATATAAGAGCATTTGATTCAACATTGATATGGTCAAAAATTCCGATATCGCCCTTTACGGTACTCTGAGAAGTATCAACTGCTGAGAGTGAGAGCTTGTCGCTTAATGAGAATTTTGCCATAATGCCGGATATTCCTGAATTTTCATCAATTGTAACAGGAACAGAAACATTGGTTTGTCCGTGAACGATTTGAGCGTTTTCAATCCGGATTTTTCCGGAATAATTCTCTGCCGCACTGCATACAAGACATGATTGCATTAAAACAGCTGCACAAAGAGCAGAAAGAAATCCAAAGCTTTTCATAAAAAAATCACCTTTACTTAGAAAACACCCCGAACTTTTATAAAATTCGGGGTGTAATCAAAACTATATAAGAACGTTCAACGATTAGTCCTGTCTGATTGAGTAATCAAGGTCAACCTTTGTAGTCTTATCAGCAGCATAGTATGCACGAGTATCTGCGATTTCAGCACCTGTGTGCTTGTCACCGCCGAGGTATTCAGCGTCTTCTACTACTTCGTCATCGCTTGGGAGATGTACATCTACATAAAGTGCACCGCTGAAGTCGCTCTGGAGCTGAACAACAACCTGGAGAATCTGGAGAGCATCGTAAGATGTAATCTGACCGTCATTCATATCAGCAACGTCGCCTACAGCGTTGTCAACAGCATCAAACTTGTTGAGCTGAACAACATTCTGGAGGATAAGGAGAGCATCGTAAGATGTAAGTGTTTCACTTTCATCAAGGTCACCGAGCATTCTTCTTACAACCTTGTCGCCTTCAGTTGTTTCAGATGTTTCTTCAGTTGTTAC
>DJFA01000072.1:304-480 GCA_002431975.1 Ruminococcus sp. UBA5884 | reverse complement strand
GGTGCTGGTGTAGTTGTTTCTGTTGGAGCTGGAGTTGTTGTTTCTGTTGGAGCTGGTGTAGTTGTTTCTGTAGGTGCTGGAGTTGTTGTTTCTGTTGGAGCCGGTGTTGTTGTTTCTGTTGGAGCTGGAGTTGTTGTTTCTGAAGCTGTAGTAGTAGTAGCTTCTGTTGTTACTGT
>DJFA01000072.1:0-140 GCA_002431975.1 Ruminococcus sp. UBA5884 | reverse complement strand
GTAGTTGTTTCTTCATCATCAACAATGATAGCACCGTTTATAACTGTAGGAATAACCTTAGCAAGTGATGCATCCTGTTTTGAAGCTTCTGCATCGATTCCGTTGATTGGATATCTGTCGCCGGCCTTAGCATCTGTGAT
>DJFA01000047.1:2871-4503 GCA_002431975.1 Ruminococcus sp. UBA5884 | reverse complement strand
ACCATCAAGCATTTTTTCTTTAATGATTGTATATTTTATGTTGCTCGATGGAATCTGACCTACTATGTCAGAGTTTTCCCAGTTCGGAGTTTTTCTAATGTTAATAAATCCATCATCAGAAATTACTTTAACGCAGTATGGTTTGAAAGAAACTGTATTATCATCACTTGAAATATTGAAGTATTCTGCAATTATATCAGCTTCAGCGACAGCAATTTTCTTCAAGTTTTCATCATCAAGAAGAAATTCAGTGTTCTGAATGTTTGTATGAAATCCATGTTCCATAAGTATTGCAGGAGTTCCGACTGATTTTGCACCTCTCAGAACCCCGTAATAGTCTGTACCACCATTTCCGGTTCTGCGATAGACATAGCCCGAATTTGACTTACCAGTCATAATTTCTGTAACTTTATCAGCAAGTTTTTTGCCGAGTTCAACGCTGATTTCATCAATATTTGTGCTGTTGTCATTCACAAGACAGCAAGCCCATGAATTATCAGCTGATGTATTTGATGAAGCATTGCTGTGCAAAGACAGGAAAAGGCAGCAGCCTTTTGATTTTCTGCCCCTTGCTTCAAGTCCAAGGTCTGCCGACTGATTTGCTCTTGTAGTTACGACTTCAAAACCACGCTTTTCAAGCTCCGTTTTAAGGAGCAGATGAAGCTTCCATGTCATATCACTTTCATAATATTTTGAATTTACCGGACTTCTGTTGTATTTTCCATAATGTCCTGCATCCAAGCAAATTTTCATAATGCTATTCCTCCTTATTGTCATCATTTTTTGTATCATAGCTTTCACTTTTTGATTTCAGAGTATCAATTGCAGTTGTAAGCACTTTCGGGAGCGGAACACCCATAAGAGCGGCATTTTCAGTAATGCTTATCAGCTCGTTTGCCATAAAAGCAATGCATATCCCGTCACGGATATAATTAAAACCGAATACAAGGTCCAGCCTTGCACCAATCAGGACAAAAAGAAGAATTGTTCCTTTTCTGCACAATCCTTTAAAGCAGTTTTCAGACCTGATATTTCCGTTTTTGGTTTTTGGCGAATTATGAAACACTCCTGCCACAACAAGACCCGTTATAAAATCAACGCCCATAAAGATGAGAAGCGTTGTGAGTGAAGCGTCCCAGCCTCCGAAAATTCCTGCAATCCATGAGCCTATCAAGCCTAAATTTGCACATACGGCTTTTCTCATTCTGTCACCTCTTTATGTTTCTGTACTGTCCAACCTTGTTAAAATTTCGTTTATCTGCGTCAAAAGTGCAGAAACGTCAATCCCTGTACTGGAGTTTCCTACATATATCAGTCCGTTCCAGTCTATTTTAAAAGCGTCTGAGCGTGTGCTGCCAGTGCCGTTGCCTATGATAAACGCATATTTTTCACTGGTATCTGCGACATTGAGTCTGCCCATGACGTGCTGATTTACACTTGCTGCAACCGTCTGATATCCTTCCGCATGGGAGTTGAAACCAGCTCCTGTTACTTCTGTACCTTGACCTTCTGCGTGTGAAAAATCTGCCGATGCTGTTGTACTGTATCCTTCTGCATGTGAATAATCTCCTGATGCTTCTGTGCTTTGACCTTCTGCGTGAGAGGTATCTCCGGAAGCCTTTGTGCCTAATC
>DJFA01000047.1:0-2710 GCA_002431975.1 Ruminococcus sp. UBA5884 | reverse complement strand
TGTTAAGTCCTTCTGCGTGAGAGTCACATCCGGAAGCAGTTGTCCCGTTTCCCTCTGCGTGAGAGTTATCATCTGTCGCTTTTGTGCTCAGTCCTTCTGCATGAGATCGTGCACCAGTAGCTTTTGCACCAATTCCTTCTGCGTGTGACCCCCAGCCGGTGGCTTTCGTTCCCGTCCCCTCGGCATGAGAATTAATGCCGGATGCAACTGTACTACTGCCTTCTGCGTGTGAATATGCACCTGTAGCCTTGTTGTTTTCATAGTCGTTGAAAATTTCTGCACCGTCATCGGCAGTATAGGCAGTGCCATCTATGGTAAAAGTTGCGCCTGTTACATTTTTTCCGACTCCTGCGGCTGAGGCTCCACCTCCTCCCGAGCCGCCCGACTTAAAAAAACAGAGGTCTGAAGCAGTCTGGATTTCCACCTTGCAGGCGGCATCAGAAAGCAAGTAAAGCTTGCCTGTACAGTCATATGTGCCGTTTTTAACGCCATACTGACCTACATTTCTGAGTACATCAGCCGTACCGCTGTCAATCGCTATAACTTCATCTGCTCCGGCTGAAACGCCTGACAGGCGGCTTGCATATACCGTTGATGTTCCTCTGTTCTTGATTTTGCAGTGACTTCCGGTGATATCTACTGCAAGCTCCTGATTTGCCGTTAAGGTTACTGTTTTTATCATAAAATTACTCCTTTCTAAGTTTTTATATTGCACTGTTTCCACGATACAGCGTTATTTCATTCACTTTCATCATCTCCAATCATTATGGCATAAAGCTCCGCAGATAATTCTGCACACTTGCAGGAAGCGGAGTCCATACAGGAGTTTCAAGCTGCCTGAGCATTTTAAGGGTATTTCCGCTTGCATTGAGCGAGGATAATACAGAGTAGAATTGTCCAAGGTCTGAAATGGCTGATGTAAGATGAAGAGCTGTCTTGGTAAGTCCTACTGCTATACAGTTATCGTATTTATATGCGGCGTTATAGCTTTTATATGTACCTGTAATATTACTTACTGCCCATATATAGTTGCTGTTTGAATCAGGTTTATAAAGTCCGTCAGGATTATCAACAGCAAATGTACATTTTGACCCCCAGTCAACTTTTTCCCAGTTTTCTGAGCCGTCATATGTATGCACAATAATCTTTGTTTCAATTCCCCATAATCCGTCCCTGTAGCAGAAAAGGTCATATATATTACCGCCACCATATAACGGTTTATCTACAGGGAATGAAATAGTTACATCTTCTATAGTAAATGAAAGTATTCCATTGCTTCCCAGACCGTATATTTTTCTTGGGTGCAGATAGCTGACATTTTTTTTTGTTATGCCATCTTCATATACAAAAGTTGTTACTCCTCTGAGTGTAAAATCAGTAGTCAGTACTTTTTTCTGTTCTTCCCCTATATCCCATACAACAACAGCCTGACTGCCCATACCCTTGTAAATTCTTTTGATTTCATGAAGATTACCGCCTATACAGCGACAAATTTTGATTGGTGTATTGTCGCCGTTTCTGCGGATATTGCGTATATCAGCCATATTTTCTACTCCTCATATACATAGTACGTCTGACCGTCAACTATTTTTCCGTCTGTTACAAGCTGGTCAAGTTCTGTCTGGGTGACATCTCTGCCAATGTTTTTTATCATGGTTTCGATTTTTTCAGACTGACGTTTCATAGCCGTGCGGCTTTTGGTGTCGGCGAGAAGCCTTGTATCCTCGCCGGCACATTTTATCTGCTGACCGCCGTTAAGCGTCCATGTATGATGGGTAATGACAGAGCTGTAGAAATCGCCGTCATTGTCCTGTATCTGTATGCACTGACCCGTTTTCAGAATGCTGTTTATATGCACAGTCGCCTGAAATGGTCTGTACGGAACATTTTTTACAGCTCCATAAACATTTCCCAAGACATCCATTGAGTTAAGTTCAAGATAGTTTTTCCCCTGTACTATCCAGTTATCAGATAAATCTATGTAAATACTGTTGGGCTTGCCATCATTGGATGGACTATATACAGAGCCTGAACCGCCGTCAAAGCTTACTATTGAAACGCTTGCAAGCTTCAGCGTAAAATCTGCGATATCTGCCGTATCAGCCTGTATTTCTGATTTCTGTATGGTAATTGACGGCTGCTTTTCAAACGGCTTTATAGCGATTTTTCCGTTTTCATCAGCATACGCAAAGCCTCCTAAAAACTCCGCACACCATGCAAGCCAGTCACGGGGACAATTAGTCTGAATATCCTGAAAAACTACAGTTGAAAGAGTACCGTCAGGCATTGCTTCAATTTCTGCCTGAGTATGTGCGAGCTGCAAACCTCCGGCGGTTTCAACTATATACTTCAAAGCCTGATATATTGTTTTCTGAGTCTTTAAATATTCGGCTATGAGATTGACAATTTTACTGTTTTCGTCTGTGCTGTATGCCGATTTATCAAGCCATATCATGTTGTCTGATGCTGATATGGTGATGATATCCATGTATCTGCTTGCAGAGGTGACATTGAAAATTCCTGCATTATGCCATGCATTATTTTTAAAAATCTGAACTTTTACAGATGCACCAATCATTTTATATCTGTTCGCACCTGAAAGTTTCACTGACATTGAAAGCTGAGCCGAGCATACAGCACCGAGTTCAAAGCCTGAACTGCTGACGCACTGGCTTGATATTGAGGGAGTTCCGGTAATTTCTGCTGATGT
>DJFA01000044.1:8800-11583 GCA_002431975.1 Ruminococcus sp. UBA5884 | reverse complement strand
TGGTCGCCCCTACAAAACGAATATGCATTTCAAATGAACGAATTATAAAAAATAATCATCGAATTGGCGTTATCTTAATCTCTTTTGCTTTTTGTTATCAGATATCCGAAAATTCCTCCGCATATTCCTCCGAGAATATGGGCAAACTGTGAGATATTATCCTTGCTTATTATTCCGTTTACTATTTCAGAACCAAGATAGAATATTGCTACAAGTACTACTGTTACAGGGATTCCGCTGCCGTTTTTCACATTTGCAAATGAACTCAGAAGAATAAACATAAATGCTATTCCGCTTGCTCCGCAGAGTGCTACCTTCGGGAAAAGCAGTACATTTAAAATTCCCGTTACAAGTGCTGTGAAAAGAATCATAAGAAGCAGAGGCTTGCTACCATACTTTTCTTCAAGCATAGGCCCTGTAAGAAGTATAAGCATAAAATTATTTGCAAAATGCGTTATATCAGCATGACCCAGAACATGACTGAAAAGTCTGAAATAAAACATCGGGTCAAGCAGTGATGTCCTGTATACCATAAATGCATATTCAGTTGAAACTCCATGAGTTATATATCCTATTATCACTACTGCAAGGCATATAAAAGTATATGTGAGGATTACAGGCGAATTATAATTGATTTTAAGCCTGAATTTACGTTTTGATTTGTCTGAATCCATCTTGAATTTCTCCTTTTATAATTTGTAAAGATGATTTAAAGGCCCTGAACCTTTTCCTATATCAAGACCATACTCAATAGCTCCGGTTATATAGCTTTTTGCATTTTCAACAGCTTTTTTAATATCATGATTTTCAGCAAGATTACAGGCAATCGCTGATGAAAGAGTACAGCCTGTTCCATGAGTATTTGGATTATCTATTTTTGCAGATTTGAAAAAATACGGCTTTCCGTCCATATAAAGCATATCATCAGAATTTTTATCAGAATGACCGCCCTTTATAAGAACTGCTCCTTTTGTCATTGATGCTATTTTTTCAGCAGCATATAATCTTGAATCATCTGAAACAATTTTCATTTCGCTTAAAAATTCAGCTTCCGGAATATTTGGAGTTATTATATCTGCAAGCGGCAGAAGCTCATTTATAAGCGTATCGCAGGCATTTTCAGAAATCAGTCTGTTTCCGCTTGTTGAAATCATAACTGTATCAACTACAATATTCTGAGGTTTAAAGGTTTCAAAATATTCAGCAATCGCATGAATAATTTCAGAATTTGAAACCATTCCTGTTTTTATGGCATCAGGAAAAATATCCGTAAAAACTGAATAAATCTGTTTTTTAACAAAATCAGCCGGAACATCAAAAATATCAGAAACACATACAGTATTCTGTGCGGTAAGAGATGTTATTACTGCCATTCCATACATACCATGTGCAGCTATTGTTTTCAAATCAGCCTGTATTCCCGCTCCTCCGCTGCAATCCGAGCCTGCTATGCTTAATATTTTATACATTCTGAAAAACTCCTTGATTTTTTAATATTTATTGAATATGAAAACCAATATATTCACCATTATGATTTATCCGATAATTCAGATTAACCGAATAAATTATCAGAAATATTTCTGAGATTTCTTACAGCTTCAATTATATTTTTCTTTGAAAATATTGCGGAAACTACTGCTATTCCATCAGCTTCACAGCCTTTGAGCATATATGCATTATTTTCATTGATTCCGCCTATTGCAGTTACAGGCAAAGGAACACTGCGGCAAACTTCATTAAGCTGTTCAATGCTTATATTTACCGCATCGGATTTTGTTGATGTAGCAAATACAGCTCCTGTTCCAAGATAATCCGCACCGTCATTATATGCTTTTACCGCCTGTTCAGGAGTTTTGGCTGTAGCTCCTATTATTTTATTTTCACCAAGCAGTTTTCTTGCAGTTCTGATATCCATATCATTCTGACCGAGATGAACTCCGTCAGCATTCACAGCCATGGCTACTTTTATATTATCATTTATTACAAAGGGAATATTATATCTGTCAGTAAGTTTTTTTATTCTTCCTGCAATTTCAATATATTCCTCATCGGAAATATTTTTTTCTCTGAGCTGCAAAAAGGTTATACCGCCCTTTAAAGCATCCTCTGTCTGCTGTTCAAGAGTGCGTTCAATGCACCATTTTCTGTCAGTAACTGCATAAAGACGCATATTTTCTGCTGATACTTTCATTTTCTGCTCCTTATTTTGTGGTACTTCCGAATCCGCCGTTTCTCTCTCCGTCAGCATCATCATCTATAGTTATTCCATATTCAGTAAATATTCCCTGCATAAATCCGGTGCCGGCTTTTATTGAAACAGTTTTATTTTCATTTGTACAGTTTGTTATCTTTGCAAATATATGTCCCTCATTATCAGAATTATAATAATCGCTGTCAATTATGCCAACAGTATTATTAAGCTGGAGTCTGAATTTAAATCCAAGACCGCTTCTCGGATAGCATTTAAGAACCCAGTCCTCACAGATATATACTCTTATTCCGGTAGGAATACATATTGTCTTGTCAGGTTCAAGAGTTATATCAACAGGTGAATAAAAATCATATCCGGCAGAACCTTTTGTTGCTCTCTTCGGCAGTTTTATGCTGTCATAGATTTTTTTTACTTCATTTTTATCAGTAAATCCCATAGTACCACACCAGTCTTTTTCAAACTGCTCATATGATACTTTTTCAAATTTAGCAATTCTTTTCATAGTTTCACTCCCTGAATGTTTATATAATAACAGAATTTTATGATTGTTGTAGGGGCGACCATTGGTCGC
>DJFA01000044.1:0-8669 GCA_002431975.1 Ruminococcus sp. UBA5884 | reverse complement strand
CCAATGGTCGCCCCTACAGAAAAAATTCATTAAATTAGCGTTATATTAATCTGAATAAAGCACAGCATGACCTGAATCAATGGATTTTTTAACATCAATGACTCTCTGATTTGAACTTCCTCTCCAGTGAAGCTTGTTATCCTTGAGTTCTGATATAAATTCTCCGTCAACTATGACATCAACATATTTTATGAAATCAAGCTGCATTATTTCCTCCCATAAATATCCTGTATAAAGCCATATAGTTTTTGACGGCATTTCATTATGTATTTTTTCAATAAGTCTGCCTACTTCATCACGGTTTTTTATATGCAGAGGGTCACCTCCGCTGAATGTTATACCTGATATATATGAAGGAGAAAGAGCCTCAAAAAGCTCTTTCTCTGCCGCTTCATCAAACGGCACTCCCCCGTTTATATCCCATGTTATCGGATTATGGCAGTCTTTGCACTGATGACTGCATCCTGCGACCCAGAGAACAGCCCTAAGCCCGTCACCATTAAGCATATTATCTCTGGATATATCATGAAAACGCATTACATACTTTTCCTTTCAGCAATTTCAGCCATTTTAGCCTGATTGAGTCTTGTATCTCCTTTTACTCTTGAATATGAAAGATATCCGTTCATACGTTCGATTTTAGTAAGATTTCTGCTTCCGCATTTAGGGCATACGTCCATTTCAAGTTCCTGATAACCGCAGTCATCACAATATGCAAGTGAAAGATTTACCCCTTCATAGAATCCCATATCCATAGCACGTCTTATAAGAGTTTTAACTGCTTCCCTGTTATAGTCAATAGGATATTTTACATACTGGATTTTTCCGCCGTTCATAAGGTTCCAGAAACGTTTTTCAAGATTCTGTTTCTGTATCGGTGAAATATCCTCGCTTACATGACAATGGAATGAATTTGAAACATATTCCCTGTCGGAAACATTTTCGATTATGCCATATTTTTTTCTGAACTGTTTTACCTGAAGTCCGCAGAGATTTTCAGCCGGAGTTCCATAAAGTGCATATAAATTGCCGTCCTCCTCCTTGAACTGATTCACCTTGCAGTTGATATATTCCATGACTTTAATGGCAAATGCACCGTCTTCAACAAGAGATTTTTTATTGTAAAGCTCCTGAAGCTCATTGAGAGCAGTTATTCCGAATGAAGCAGTTGCTGATTTGAGAATTGGCTTTATCTTGTCATGTATTCCGAGGTGACCGCCATAAAATCCGCCTTCACAGTATGCAAGAGGATTTGTTGAGGCTTTCATTTCACCAAGATAATCATATGTTCTGATATGAAGCTGTCTTATAAGTTCAAGATAATAGTCAAGCACTTCAAAGAAATCTCTTGATTCCTTCTGAGCCTTTGCATATATCATCGGCAGATGAAGGCTTACTGCACCGATATTGAATCGTCCGACAAATACAGGTTCATCATTTTCATCGGCAGGCTTCATTCCTCCCCTTTCAAACCATGGTGAAAGGAATGCACGGCAGCCCATAGGACTGATTATTTTTCCGTATTTTTTATAAACCGAGGCTACATATCCCTCTCCGGTAAGGCTGAGCCAGTCCGGATACATAGTCTTGCTTGAACAGTCAACCGCTGCTTCAAATATATCAGAAAGAGGTTTTCCTTCTCCATGCAGATTTTCATCATATAAAAATACTATTTTCGGGAAAAGAACAGGTTTTTTGCATTCTTTTTTGCCCTGACCGTTTTTCCTTACACTAAGCATTTCAAGGCTTGCAAGTTTTGCAAATTTTCCCGTACCGATACCCATAGTCATTGTAATGAAAGGATAATCGCCACGGCTTGAAGCTACTGTATTGAATTTATATTCCCAGCCCTGAAATCCCTGTCTGAAATCAACAGTAATATCCTTCATTGCTTCATTTTCAGCGATTTCATCTGTAAGCCCAAGACTTTTATAGCGGTCAAACTGCTTTTTAAAGCTTTTTTCTGCATACGGTTCAAGGAGCTGGTCAATGCATGAAACGGTAAAGCCTCCGTACTGCTGGCTTGCGGCAGATAATACTATATCGCCTATAACATCAAATGCAACGGCAAGCGTTTTTGGTTCATTATACCAGAGATTACCCATTTCAAATCCGCCTTTAAGCACCTTTTCGACATCAAAAAGACAGCAGTTCATTGTGTCACGTCTTGCGGACATATCATGAATATAGATATATCCGTCACGGCAAGCCTGAAGTTCCTCTGTTGTAAGGAAAAATTTCTGATAGAGTTCCTTATTGAGCTGATTGAAAATAAGGCTTCTTTTAGTCGAAACCAAAGCACTGTCAGAGTTGCTGTTTTCCTTATCGCCTATATACATGATTGACTGACTTTTCTGATATACTTCATCAAGCATATGCACGAAATCCTGTTTATAGTTCCTGTAGTCACGATAACTTTTTGCAACTTTCGGGTTTACGCTGTCAAGGGCAGTTTCAACGATGTTATGCATTTCAGCGATATGTACTTCATCTTTGCCGAGCTTTTCAACCTGTTCAGTAACAAAGCTGCATATAAAATCAAGGTCTTTTTCAGTGAATTTTATCAATGCTCTGAATGCGGATTTATTCACCGCAGTAATTACCTTCTGGACATTGAATTCTTCTTTTGTTCCGTCTTTTTTAACAACCTTAATCATGAAAAAACCTCCAATACTAAAAACGTGTACCTGTTTATATTAGCACATCTGAAATATAAATTCAATAGACAAATAGTTAACATCTCAAAAAC
The DNA here is from genome assembly GCA_002431975.1 of Ruminococcus sp. UBA5884. Classification (GTDB taxonomy): domain Bacteria; phylum Bacillota; class Clostridia; order Oscillospirales; family Ruminococcaceae; genus UBA5884. The sequence continues at coordinate 5,920 of DJFA01000044.1, read as the reverse complement.
TTTTTAAGCATATATTTTATGAAAAATATACATAGAATCAATCTTATACGGGCTTTCCAATGACAGAAACCACAAAATTAATGGAATAATAATCCATGATAAACGCCGTGAAAAGACGCTTCCATATGAAGAAAGCGTCTTTTGAGGCTTATTTAATTTTATTTCAAGTGATTATCAGAATTTGTCAATAACCTTTATGAGATATTTTTTAAGCTGACCGAGGTCTTTGAGGTCAACTGTTCCGTCAGCGATAACATCTGCATTTGCAAGAGCATCTTCTGAGAGGTCAGCCATTTTAACGATATACTGATTGAGGAGAGTAACATCTCTTACATCAATACCGCCGTCACAGGTAACATCTCCGAGGAGAGTAGCTGTGCCTGTGCCTGAACCGGAAGTGCTTTCAACAGTTTCTATAGGTAAATCAGTTGTATTATCTGTAGATTCTTCTGTTTCACTGACTGTTGTTTCTTCAGTTTCGCTAACAGTTGTTTCTTCAGTAACTGATGATTCTTCAGTTATTTCAGATGATTCTTCAGTTGTTTCAGAAGTTTCAGTAGTTGTAACTGCCGGAGCGTCCGGAATATCATCAACTATTGCATAAAATGCAGGTTTAGCCTGGAATTTGCTGTCAAAAAGCAATGGAAGCTTTGCAGCACGCCAGCTCTGGTCATCAGTTACACCCCAGAGTACTACTGCTGAAATATTATCCTTGTATTCAACGATAGCATCAAAGATATCACTGTAATACTGAGCCTGTTTTTCGAGTCCTGCCTCTGATGTATCAGATGTAGTTACATCAAGTTCTGTAATCTGAATGTCAAGACCTGTTGCGGCAAATTTTTCAAGAGCCTTTTTATACTGTGAAGCTGACGGGAATGAAACATCAAGATGTGACTGCATACCGATACCATCGATAAGACCTTTTTCCTTGAGGTCAGTTGCCATTTCAATAATAGCATTTGTCTTGCCGTCAATATATTCGTTGTAATCATTGTAATAGAGTTTGCAGTCTTTAGGTGCATACTGTCTTGCAAACTTGAATGCATATTCAATGAATGAGTTATCACCGAAAACCTGAACCCATGCTGAATTGCCGTTTGTTACATTGTTTGAGCCGGCAGTTCTTGGTTTTCCGTCATCGAGCCATGCTTCATTTACAACGTCCCATGCGTATATATCAAGGTCAGGATATTCCTTTTCAAGAGTTTCCATAACATTCTTGATATAGTTCTCCATACGCTGAATCATTTTTTCCTTTGAAACCCAGTCGCCGTCATTTGAGAAACCTTCCTTGAAGAACCAGTCAGGAGTCTGGCTGTGCCATACAAGAGTATGACCTCTTACAGGAATATTGTTTTTTGAGCAGTATTCAAGCATTTTCTTTGAAGCTTCAAATGAAACCTGAGGATTAGTATCATCTCCGCCATTTTCTTCCATATATGCAAGAGTAGCTCTCTGGTCAAGAACATAATCAGGCTTCATTTCATTTCCGAGTGTAACACTTCCGCTGAAATGTTTTTCAAAAAGATTCATAAATGAAGGTGATGAAAGGTTCGGAGGGCCTATAGCAGTACCTATTTTGAAATAGTTCTTATAAACGTCCTTGAGTGACGGAATATCTTCCTGAATAGGAATTATCGGAGCATCTTTTATGCTGAAATCATCAACATAGATTTTGCAGCTTGCATCACTGCATTCAAAATATATGTAAACATTTGTAACTTCATCAGTAAAGCTTACTTTTACATCACTGAATTCAGTCCACTGGTCGCCCTGAACGGATTTAAGGTTGCTGTAATGTCTGTCGCCTGCACTGTCAGTGTATTCCATGCTGAGGCTGAGAGTGCTGTACCATTCAGATTTAGCCCATGCATTTACAGTATATTCAACATTTGGTTCACAGATTTCATCAATACGGAACTGAGGGCCGTTCCATGATTTTTCTCTGCCGCTTACACACATTGCAGATGAGCCGCCATGAGCAGATTCATCTGAAACTTCGATTACTTCAACGCCGCCTCTGCCTGTCCAGCCTTCAACATTGCTTTCAAAATCATTTGAAACATCAACTGCTGCAAGAACTGATGACGGCATAAGTGCTGCCATAGTACCTGTTACAGCACCCGCAAGCACCAGTGCGGAAAGCTTTTTAAGTTTTTTTGATTTCATTAACAATAACCTCCATACAAAAATTATTATTTAGCGAATATAAATAAAAATCCGCTAAATCCTAACAGGTTTATTATAATATATATCAATATAAAAGTCAATGTTTTGCAAAAAAAATTTTTGAAATTTTACAAACATCTAAAACAATATTTGTATAATTCGTAAACTTTATAAATTTTCTTTATTTATCAATCTGTATTTTAACGCTAATCTGATGATTATTATTTGCAGTGGCGAACTGTGTTCGCCCGTTGGGATATGCTGTAAACTGAGCGGGCTAACACAGTTCGCCCCTGCAAAATATAAGGGAAATCCTTTATTTAACGCTATATTATTTTTTTCCGCATTTTCTCATGCATTCACCGCAGCCGCATGAGCAGAATTTCCCACGCTTTATATTTTTTATTTTTCTGATTATTACAAATAAAGCATACGCAGCAGCCAGTGCTGTTATTATAAAACTCATATAAAAAGCCTTCCCACCTGATATATTACAAATGAAACTATCCATGCAGTACATATCTGGAGCAGTATCGAACAGAACGCATAACGCCATGATTTTGTTTCACTTTTTATTGTTGCTATTGATGCAACGCACGGAACATACAAAAGACAGAACACCATCATAACATATGCATTAAGTGCTGTAAAACCGTATTCTGAAAGCTGTGAGGCAAGCAATGACATCTGTTCATCTGAATTGATATTATTCATTCCAAAAAGTACGCTTGTACTTGAAACGACTATTTCCTTTGCAAATATTCCTGAAACAAGTGCTATTGATATCTGCCAGTAACCGAGTCCGACAGGCTCAAGCAGAGGCACAAGAGCCTTTCCGATATTTCCGGCAAAACTCTGTGAAACATCATCTGCAAGACCTGATGTTCCGAAATTCATAAGAAACCACAATACTATTGAAGCCGCAAATATAGTAGTTCCGGCTTTTGTAAGATAATCCCTTACCTTTTCCCATACATAAATAGCTACACTTCTAAGATTAGGCGATTTATATTCAGGAAGCTCTATAAGCAGACTGTTCATTTCGCTTTTATCTGAAAATCTGTTCATTATAAGAGATACTGCAATTGCAACTGCAAGTCCTAAAAGATACATTGAATATGCAGCGAGCATTTTATGCTCTTTAAAGAACATTCCGGAAAATAAAACATATACAGGAAGTCTTGCACTGCATGACATAAATGGAGTAACAAGAATAGTTTTCAGTCTGTCCTTTGGATTTTCCAAAGCTCTTGAAGCCATTACCGCAGGAACTGTACAGCCGAATCCGAGAAGCATAGGTATGAACGCTCTGCCTGAAAGACCTATTTTCCCCATAAGTCCGTCCATTACATATGCTACTCTTGACATATATCCGCTGTCCTCCAGAAATGCAAGAGCAAGAAAAAGTATAAATATATTAGGAAGAAATGTAAGTATTCCTCCTACTCCGGCAATTATTCCGTCAACTATAAGCGAATGAGCCATTTCTCCTGCACCTATTGCAGAAAGAGCATTTCCTGCAAGATTTTCTATCCATTCAAGGACAATATTGAAGCCTCCGGCAAGAAAATCTCCTACACTGAATGTAAGAAAGAAAACTATCGCCATTATCCCGAAAAATACAGGCATTCCGAATATTTTATGAGTAAGTACTGCATCTGCCTTGTCAGTAAGCTGAGCCTTTTCATCTTTATTTACAAGAACTTCGCTGATAATTTCCTCAATAAGGTCATATTTCTGATTTATAATTTCCTTTTCATAGCTTTTTGAGGCAACGTCAGAGAGGTCTACCGGATATCTGTTCATTATTTCCTCATCATGTTCAAGCATTTTTATTGCATACCATCTGATATTGTTTATATCGCCGTATTTTAATCTGATACGCTGTGAAATCACGCTTATTTTATTTTCAATTGAATCACTGTATACAACTACCTGCTCCTTATGCAGAGGATTATCAGAATTATGATTATGTTCTGTTGCGTCAGCCGGCTTATCCTTATGGTGTGCAACTGCGTGCATAAGTACATCAAGACCTCTTTTTTTCCTTGCACTTACAGGTATAACCGGTATTCCGAGCATTTCAGGAAGACGGTGCATATCTATCTCCATACCTCTTTCCTCAACTATATCCATCATATTGAGAGCAAGCACAACAGGTTTTCCGAGTTCTATGAGCTGAAGTGTCAGATAAAGATTTCTTTCAAGTGATGAAGCATCTGCAACATCAACGATTACATCGACCTCATCATCAAGTATGTACTGTCTTGAAAGTCTTTCCTCCATTGTATATGAAGTAAGACTGTATATTCCCGGAAGGTCAACCAGCTTATATTCATGGTCATGATATTTCATAGCACCTTCTTTTTTTTCGACTGTAACACCCGGCCAGTTGGCAACTTTAAGTCTTGCTCCGGTATAAGCATTGAAAAGAGTTGTTTTGCCGCAGTTAGGATTGCCTATAAAACCGACATTGACTGTTTTTTCTTTATCTTTTATCTCTGTCATCTGCATTATCTCCTTCAACAATTATTCCGTCAGCAATATCCTTTCCTATTGCAAATCTTGTGCCTCTTATCCTTATTATCATAGTTCCTGAATGTTTTCTGCTGATAATTTCAACATATGAACCGGATATGAGTCCAAGAGCTTCAAGACGGTTTTCAGTATCCTTTCTCAAAGAAACATCTGAAACGATATATCTGCCGCCGGCTTTTCCCATAGTAAGCTTCATTAAAAAATCATCCTTTCAATAAGTTAGTCTTAACTAACATCATGTTATTGTAGCATTAAAATAGTAATTTGTCAATCATTGCAGCTATATCATTGAAAATTTTGTTTTTATCAATAAATATTTTTATCATTGAAAATATAAAAAAATTCCTTTAATTGTATATAGTACGGAAAATCAGGTAAAAATAATACCGGAGGTGTTTTTCTATGAAAGAAAACAAATCAGAAAGAAAAAAAGTGAGCGGAAAAAGTTTTTATACAGCATTATGTATATGCGTGGCAATGGTCGGATTTGCCTGTTATTTTGCATATACACAGACCGCCGACAGACTGAGCAGTCAGCTTGATAAAACCGCTGAAAACAATCATCTTTCAGCAGAAACCACAGCAAACGGATATTATAATGATGTTGCAGGAATCCAGACAAGTATCCCAAAAGATATTGATGATAAAATCTTTTTTACAGAACCTGTCATGACAGAATCTTTCCCTGTGGAAGAAACAGCTGCTCCCGAAACTGAACCGGAAATAATCCAGACTACAAAAAGACCTGCAATGAAAAATACATCTTATATAATACCTGTTGACGGAACAGTTCTCTGCGAATTCAGCAACGGCGAACTTGTAAAATCAGCTACAACCGGTGCATGGCAGACTCATAACGGAGTCGATATTTCAGCAGATACAGGCACTGAAATAAAATCAATGTTCAGCGGAACTGTAACCTCTGTTGCAGATGAACCGTTATGGGGAATATGCATCACCATTGACCATGGAAACGGTATATCCGCAAGATACTGCGGACTTTCAAGGGATACGTCAGTTGAAGCCGGAAGTGAGGTAAGAAGCGGAACTGTTATCGGCACAGCCGGAGATACCTGCGAGATAGAATGCGAAAGTGAACCTCATATTCATTTTGAAGTGATAAGAAACGGAAGCTATATAAATCCTCTTGAATTTATAAACGGAATATCATAAAAAAACAACGCTTTACATTTATATTGTAAAGCGTTGT
>DJFA01000055.1:5193-14397 GCA_002431975.1 Ruminococcus sp. UBA5884 | reverse complement strand
AAAAATTCCTTGTTTTTAATTATAGAATTTTGTTGTCGAATTTGCATTAAATAAACAATTATCTGATATTAATAAAGATAGAATTTTAACGGAGGTGGCATATTTTTGTTCAGACAGCTTAAAGAAGACATCGAACTTATAAAACAGCGTGACCCTGCCGCAAGAAGTTCATTTGAAATATGGCTGACATATTCAGGACTTCATGCAGTTCATGCATACCGCAGGTCGCATTGGTTCTATAAGCATAAGTTTTTTACAATTGCAAGAATAATATCCCAGTGGTCAAGATTCTGTACCGGTATAGAAATACATCCGGGAGCAACTATAGGAAAAGGCTTGTTTATTGACCACGGAATGGGAGTTGTTATCGGAGAAACTGCTGAAATAGGCGACAACTGCCTTATATATCAGGGGGTTACTCTCGGAGGAACAGGAAAAGATAAGGGTAAACGTCACCCTACTCTCGGAAATAATGTCATGGTGGGAGCGGGAGCTAAGGTTTTAGGGCCTTTCAAGGTCGGTGACAATGTAAAGATAGCCGCAAATGCAGTAGTTCTTGAGGAAGTTCCTCCAAACTGTACAGCAGTCGGAGTTCCTGCAAGAATAGTAAAGAAAAACGGAGTCAAAATCAATAAAGTATGCGAGGAGCTTGACCAGATTCATATACCCGACCCTGTTTCACAGGAAATGTGCAGAATGAAGATGGATATTGAAAAACTCAATACAGAACTTCGTGAATGCGAAAAAAGAAATTCAAAACAGAAAGGATAATTTTTTGATATGAAGATTTATAATACAATGACACGAAAAAAAGAGGAGCTTGTACCGATAAACGGTAAGAATATAGGCATTTACGCCTGCGGCCCTACAGTTTATAATCTTATTCATATAGGGAATGCACGTCCGATATGTTCATTTGATGTTCTCAGAAGATATCTTAAATACAGAGGCTACAATGTAAAATATGTTCAGAATTTCACAGATGTTGATGATAAGATAATAAAAAAATCAATTGAGGAGGGTATTCCTGCAAGTGAAGTTTCAGAAAAATATATTGCTGAATACTTTAAAGATGCTCACGGACTCAATGTAATGGACGCAGATGTTCACCCGAAAGTTACTCAGAGCATGGATATTATAATTGATATTGTAAAGACTCTTGTTGAAAAGGGATATGCATATGAATCAAACGGAGATGTGTATTTCCGCACACTTAAATTCAAAGATTACGGCAAACTTTCAGGAATGCCGATTGAAGACCTTCAGGCAGGAGCAAGAATAGATATCAGTGAACATAAGGAAAATCCGCTTGATTTTGCCGTATGGAAAGCAGCCAAGGAGGGCGAACCTTACTGGGAATCACCATGGGGAAAAGGCAGACCGGGCTGGCATATTGAATGTTCTGCAATGTCAAGGTATCATATCGGAGATACAATTGATATACACTGCGGAGGTCAGGATTTGATATTCCCGCATCATGAAAATGAAATTGCCCAGAGTGAATGTGCTACAGGCTGTAAGTTTGCTAATTACTGGATGCATAACGGATATATCAATATTGACAATAAAAAGATGTCCAAATCTCTCGGAAATTTCTTTACAGCAAGGGAAGTAGCTGAAAAATACGGATATGAAACTGTAAGATACATGATGGTTCAGGCTCATTACAGAAGCCCGATAAATTACTGTGTTGAACTGCTTGATGCCTGCAAAGCCTCACTTGAAAGACTTTATAACTGCCGTGAAACTCTTGACAGAGCAATTGAAAATGCCGCTGACGGTTCAGTAACCGCTGAAGCAAAGGAACTTTTTAATAAACGCAGAGAGCAGTTTATAACAGCTATGGACGATGACCTCAATACAGCTGATGCAATTGCGGCAGTATTTGAACTTGTAAGGGATATAAATACAATGTCCGCCTCAGATTTTGTTTCAAAACAGCAGCTTGAAGCCGCAGCAGAACTTTTTGATGAACTTACAGGAATCCTCGGACTTCTCTACAACAGAAAGTCAGAAAACGAGATTCCGCAGGAAATACTTGACCTTGCTGAACAGAGAAAGGCTGCAAGAAAAGAAAAGAATTTCAGTCTTGCCGATGAATTAAGGGATAAGATTTCAGCAATGGGATATATAATTGAGGAAACAAGACAGGGAACTAAAATTACTAAGAAATAAAATTTTGGTAAACTGCAACGGGCGACCAATGGTCGCCCCTACAGAAATAATCCATTGAATTTGTGTTGAAGAATAAAAAGAAAGGAAGACTTTATGGCAGGAAAAAATGTTCTTAAATTCATATTTGCGGCAATGTGTGTCATAACAGCCGCAGTTACATTCTATTCATGCAGTCAGATAAATGAAAGTATGCAGATAGACCTTGATACAATTGAACTTGTACAGTTTGAAGATATAGCAGATGATGCACCGGTAGCCGTTATAAGTACAACGCTTGGGGATATAAAAGCTGTGCTTTATCCGGAATATGCCCCGAATACCGTACAGAATTTCATTGACCTTGCAGAAAGCGGCTATTATGACGGGACATATGTTTTCAGAATACAGAAGGACACATATTTTGCAGGCGGAAGCCCTAATCCTGACGGCACTTTAAAAGATGACTATGACAAATCAAAGGAAAAGATAAAGAATGAATATAATCAGAATCTCTGGCCATTTAAGGGAGCATTATGTTCACTCAGCAATGACAGCAGCTGCGGCGGAAGCAGATTTTTAGTAGTCAATTCAATAGAATATACTGACGAGGTAAAGGAACAGCTCCTTAGCACAAGCGAAAATACAATTCTTGCCGATGCGTTTATAGAGCATGGAGGAATACCGAACTATGCACAGCAGATGACAATATTCGGTCAGACATATGAGGGACTTGATATAATAGATGTGATAACTTCACAGGATTCCGACCCCGACAATGAATATCAGCCTTATGAGGATATTATGATAAACAGCGTTGAAATTTCAACATATGGCGAGGAGAAATCTGCTGTATCTGAATAGCTTTTGATTAAAAAAAACAGACATAAACGCTAAAATTTCGCAGTGCAATGTAAATTTACTTTACAAAATCAATCTGATATAGTATAATAAAAAAGATATGGAGTCAGATTTAATTTGAAAGGATTATTTATGATAAGAAAAATCATATCTTTTATAACAATTTCTGTTTTATGCGTGATGATTTTTTCAGGCTGCGGCAGAAAATATGTTTCACTCGATGATGTTGAGATTCTCAACTATACAAGACCGCAGAGCGGCGAGAAAATAGCCGTTATTTCAATAAAGGACTACGGCGATATAAAAATAAAGCTTTTTCCGGAGCAATGCCCGAAAGGCGTTGAAAATTTTGAAAAGCTTATAGAATCAGGATATTATGACGGAACTGTTTTTCACAGGGTAATACAGAACTTCATGATACAGGGCGGCGACCCGACAGGTACGGGAAGCGGCGGAGAAAGTATCTGGGGCGATGGCTTTGAACAGGAGATAAACAGCGGTCTGAGGCATTTTTCCGGAGCAGTTTCCTATGCCACATCAGATGATAAGTTAAACGGAAGCCAGTTTTTTATAGTAACAGGTGCTTCGGATATTGATTTTCAGTCACTCTCTGACAATGGATATTATTTCCCTGAAAATGTAGCAGATATGTATGAAAGTGCAGGAGGATATCCTCCTCTGGACGGAAATTATGAGGTATTCGGTCAGGTCTTTGAAGGTCTTGAAATATGCTTTAAAATAGCTGCCGTTCAGACAGATGAAAATAACAGACCTGTTTCTGATATAATAATAGAAAAAGCTCAGATAACTGAATTTGAAAATTAATATGAGGTGAATATAAATGTTTAAAAAATTTATTTCAGGAATTATGTGTCTTGCAATGGTTGTATCACTTGCAGCCTGTTCAGACAGCAAAACATCATCAGATTCCGTGACTCTCGGAGAGGACAGTTCATCATCTGCATCATCAGCTGTAAAGAAGAACGATTCATCAGAAGGGCCGGTTATCACTGAATCCGATGAGATATACAACTTCACAGAACCTGTTGAGGGTGAAAAAGTTGCAGTTCTCGATATTGAAGGATATGGTCAGGTAAAAATCAAGCTTTTCCCTGAACAGTGTCCGAAAGGCGTTGAGAATTTTGAAAATCTTATAAATTCCGGCTATTATGACGGACTTACATTCCACAGAGTAATCAAGGACTTTATGATACAGGGCGGCGACCCGACCGGAACAGGCGGCGGCGGTCAGAGTATCTGGGGCAAAGGATTTGCTCAGGAAATAAATACCGGACTCAGACATTTTTCAGGTGCGGTATCATATGCTACAGCCAGAGATAAACTCAATGGCAGCCAGTTCTTTATAGTTACAGGTCTTACCAATATAGATTCAGACCATTTTGACAGCCTTCAGACCCAGTATAACAAATCATATTCAGATGAAGTCAAGGAGCTTTATTATGAAAAAGGCGGCTATCCGTTCCTTGACGGCGACTATGAAGTATTCGGTCAGGTTTTTGAAGGTCTTGACATATGCTTTGAAATAGCTTCTGTTGCAACAGATTCATCAGATAAACCAACTGATGAGGTTGTTATCAACTATGCCAGAATGGAAGAATATAAAAAATAATTATGTGTGAATACTGCTGACAGCTTTGGCTGTCAGTGGTTATTTGCTGATTTTACAAAGATATCCTGAATAAAGGATATTTTCTTAAAATCAGTTAATAATAATTAATAAAACCATTAAGGGGAGAACTTAGATTGGACAAATTTGTAATTCAGGGCGGCCGCCGTCTTACAGGAGAAATTGAAGTAAGCGGAGCAAAAAATGCTGCTGTAGCGATAATTCCGGCAGTTATTCTTTCAGATGAACCATGTATTCTTGAAAACGTGCCGAATATAAGCGATGTATCAATAAGTCTTCGTATTCTCAGTGAAATGGGTGCCGATGTGCGTATGATAAACCGTACAACATTCAGGATTGATGCAAGTCATCTGAGCAACTCAGTCGTGCCTTATGAAATGGCAAGAAAAATGAGGGCTTCATATTATTTCCTCGGAGCGTTGCTCGGAAAATTCAAAAGAGCAAGAGTTTCAATGCCGGGAGGCTGTCCGCTCGGCGACAGACCGATAGACCAGCATCTTAAAGCGTTTGCAAATCTCGGAGCAAAAAGCTCAATCGACCATGGAATGGTTGATGTTTCAGCTGAAGAACTTAAAGGAAGCCAGATATATCTCGATGTTGTTTCAGTCGGAGCTACAATGAATGCGATACTTGCAGCAGTAAGGGCAAAAGGTCTTACTGTTATCGAAAATGCAGCAAAAGAACCGCATATCGTTGACCTTGCAAATTTCCTCAATTCAATGGGTGCAAATATCATGGGAGCAGGAACTGATGTTATAAAGATAAAGGGAGTGGATTACCTCAGAGGCACTACCTATGCTATAATTCCTGACCAGATAGAAGCCGGTACTTATATGATTGCCGCTGCTGCGACAAGAGGAGATATCCTTATAAAGAATGTTACTCCGAAACATCTTGAATCAATTACTGCAAAGCTTGCAAAGATAGGCGTGAATATAGAGGAATTTGATGACAGCGTCAGAGTATGGGTTGACGGGCCGCTTGTAAAAACAAGTGTAAAGACTATGCCGCACCCGGGATTTCCTACTGATATGCAGCCTCAGATAGCAACACTCCTCACTCTTGCAGAGGGAACAAGTATTGTTACAGAGGGAATCTGGAGCAACCGTTTCAGATATGTTGATGAACTCAGAAGAATGGGAGCGGATATATCAGTTGACGGCAAAGTTGCTGTAATTGAAGGAACTGGTCATCTTACAGGAGCTCAGGTAAAAGCCTGTGATTTGCGTGCAGGAGCAGCACTTATAATAGCCGGTCTTGCAGCTACAGGAACTACTGAAATAGAGGATATATACCATATTGAAAGAGGCTATGAGGATATGGACAAAAAACTCAGAGGAGTAGGTGCTCTGATAGAGAAAAAACATTTCCCCGGTGCTTCAGTCAAAAAAGCTTTATAAAAAAATAAAGGACGCTTTTAACAGCGTCTTTTTTACAGGAGAATTTTTGCTTATGATGAATATAAATATTATAGCTGTCGGAAAATTAAAGGAAAAATATCTTTCAGATGCCTGTGCGGAATATTCAAAAAGACTGAAGGCTTTCTGCAATCTTAAAATTTATGAAGTAAATGAATGCAGACTCCCCGAAAATCCTTCAGAAAAGGATATCATTAAATGTCTTGAACATGAAGCAGCTGATATAATGAAGCTCTGCAAAGGATATCTGATATCCATGTGCATAGAGGGCAGACAGCTTTCAAGCGTAAAATTCTCCGAAAAAATCGAAAATGCAGGTGTTTCAGGGACAAGTACTGTAAGCATTGTTATAGGCAGTTCTCACGGCATAGCCGATTCAGTCAAGCAGATGTCTGATTTTAAGCTTTCAATGTCTGAAATGACATTTCCGCATCAGCTTGCAAGAGTAATGCTGCTTGAACAGCTTTACCGTGCATTTCAGATTTCACACGGCGGAAAATATCATAAATAATGTTAATTCCATAACAAAAATTTTATGATTGAAAACAATGAATTTTCCCTTTATTCTGTAGGGGCGACCATTGGTCGCCCGCCTGAATTATGGTTAAACCATAATTTTGATATCTGTTTTCGGAATAAAATTATTGATTATTCATTTGAAATTCTGGTAAACTGCAACGGGCGACCAATGGTCGCCCCTACAAAATGAATCTGAATTTCAGATGAACGAATTATAGAAAATAATCATCGAATTAGCGTTAAATAATGCAGACTCGACAACATTGAAAATACGGGCGAACTACAGGGAATAAACGTTGTATATTGGAGGTTTGACAGTGAAAAAAACTATTCAGAATCTGAAATCAGAAAAATTTATCTGTATAGCAGCACTTGTTTTTTCTGTGGTCTTTCTTTTCTGGAATATCCGTGATATAATGTTCACCGTTCATGATGATATGCGAATCTATACAATTGCAAAGCTCGGCAGACTTGCAGAATATGCAGTCCATTCAGCAAAATCAGGCAGGATAACTCATCTCTGGAATACATGGCTTTTAGGGATACCGTTTCTTGCGGATTCGGTGATTGTCTATAAGATAATATCATTTGCCGCATTGCTTTTTGATGCATTTGGATTTTTCATACTTCTTAAAAATCATGCAGGAAAAAATATAGCATATGTTTCAGTACTGCTTTTCTTTGCACTTTCAACGCTTTCGCCGTATCATAATCTTCTTGCAGCATATGCATTATGCCATCAGATACCAATAGGACTTATGTTTTTCTCATTGAATTTTTTTCTCAATTCATTTATAGGAAGAAAAAAAACAAATATTGCAGTCAGCACATTGCTTTTTCTGATGTCATGCATGATATATGAAGCATTTATCGTATTTATAGTGTTTTTTGCAGTAATTGCATTTGTAAAAAACAGATGCCATAAAAACAATAAGCTTAATGTCAATAATTTTTTGAGGGATTTTCTGCCGTATGCAGTGGTCAGTGCAGCGTATACAGTGATTTATTTTGTCTGGAGGATATTTTATCCGTCAGCTTATGACGGAAATCAGTTCTATGTGCATGAACCGTTTTTAAGTCTTAAAACAGTATATCATTATTCAGTAAGTTTTTCACCGCTTTTTGAATTTTTTGATATGGTATCAAAACATCAGCTCGGACTTCATGAATTTTTAAGTCTGCTTACAATAGGAAGTATTTTTAAGGCTATGCTGATATCAGTGATATTTTTTAAGGTAATGCAGAAAATTTCATTGAAATGCCCTGATTATGTGCTGCTTCTCATGTCGTTTGCAGGGATTTTCATGCCCAATATCATAGTAGGTTTTACTGAAAAATATGTAAACTGGGAAAGACGTGGTACTTATGGATATCTTACATCATTCTACAGCTGGTTTTTCCTTATAGTATTTGTCCTTACAGCGATATATATGATATATTCACGCATAAACGGCAAGACCGGCAGACAGATATTCATGTGCTTTATGACCGGAGCAGTATGTGTTTCATGTATTGCGGCAGATGTTACAACTGATATATGGGGAAACAGCTACAGAGAACTCATGGTCAAATATGAATGTTTTGATGCGGCTGTTTCAGGAGATTTCATAACGAATTTAAGTGACGGAACTGATATATATATCCCTGATAATACGGGAATAAATGGAAGCATGAAGTATACAGAGGATTATGCTTCAATATACAGCGATAAAAAAATAAGCTTCCACACAGATGTCAAGGAGCTTGATTTTGAAAAAAGAACGGTATGTATGCGTTATAAATCAGGATACGATTTGATGGTAATGGCTTATGTTGATGAGGATTTTTATGCGGATACGCTTCATATAGCTGCACCTGATGACAAACTCCACAGCCTTGTTATGACTCTTGAAAACGGCAGTACCGTTATATATGAAAATGTAAAGAACGGCGATATAATAAGCTGTCATAATAATATAAGGTTTGACCTTATGTAATGTGTTTCAATCTGCAGGGGCGACCAATGGTTGCACCTGCATAAACAATCAAATGCGAGGTGTCCTGATTTTGAAAAATGATATTAATTTCGGTGAGGGCAGTATCCCGAAGCTTCTTATGAAGCTTGCACCGCCTGTTATGGCGGCTCAGCTTATACAGGCTCTTTATAATATAGTTGACAGCTATTTTATAGGAAAATATTCTGAAAGCGGTCTTACAGCCCTTTCAATAATTTATCCTTTGCAGCTTCTTATGATAGCTCTGGCTGTAGGAACGGGAGTCGGACTTAATACGCTTATAGCCCTTTTAAGAGGTACAAAGGAATATGATGAAAGCAGAAAAGCAACAGGAACAGCTGCTCCTGTTGCTTTAGTCATGTGGGCATTATTTGCCGCAGTATGTTTTTTTCTGATGCCTTTATATGCCGCAGTTTCAACTGACTCGGAAATTGTCCGTCAGGAAGTAATAACATACGGAAGAATAGTAAGTGTTTTCAGTATCGGATTATTTCTTGAAAGTATGTGGACAAAGGTTCTTCAGGCAGGCGGTAATATGAAGCTTCCTATGATTGCACAGATAGCCGGTGCAGCAGTCAATATAATACTTGACCCGATTCTGATATTCAGCTTT
>DJFA01000055.1:0-5099 GCA_002431975.1 Ruminococcus sp. UBA5884 | reverse complement strand
GCCGCACTTATAGTAATGCCGAAAGCATTCTGCAAATCTCCGGCATTTTCTGAATATCCTCATCTTGTAAAAAGGATATACTACCTTGGATTTCCGAATATACTTATGCAGTCAGCGTATACATTCTACATACTGATGTTCAATCTTATCTTAAAATCATTTTCAGACCAGGCAGTAACTGCTCTCGGACTCTATTATAAATGGCAGTCATTTTTCTTTATACCTCTTGGAGCTATGCAGACCTGCATAGTGCCTCTTATAAGCTTCAATCATGGTGCAGGAAAATATGACAGATGCAGAAAAACCATGAGTACAGCAATACTTATGGGAATGGCTCTTATGGCTCTCGGAGTACTCTGCTTTGAGCTTGTTCCATCTCAGATGATTCAGGTGTTTTCTCATGACAGTGATGTAATAGCAATAGGAACTCATGGATTCAGATTAATCGGTCTGTCGTTCATTCCGATGGTTACATCACTGATATTTCCGGTATTTTTTCAGGCAGTCGGAAATTCAGGAAAAAGTTCATTTCTTACAGTTTTAAGGACTGTTATACTTTTTGTTCCTTTAGGATTTCTTTTTGCACGTTTCGGCGGACTTGAATATTTCTGGGCAGTATTTCCTGTCACTGAAATTATAACCTCGTCTGCGGGATATATCATGTATAAACAAAAACATTTATAATTGAAAACAGGGGTATGGTTAAACCATAAATTCGATATTTGTTTATGTAGGGGCGACCATTGGTCGCCCGCTCGGTTTACAGTATGCCCTAATGGAGTATTTATACATATTTATCAAGATTACTCCAGTCAATATCCTTATCATCAATAAAACCGCTTTTTTCAGCATCATCAATCTTTTTGCGTTCAGATTCAGTAACCTTTGTATAATCACTGTCCCATGCAAGTACAAGTCTTTTTATAAATTCAAATGCAAGATTCTGTTCTTCATCAGGAAGTATTTCTATCATTTCACAAATCTTTTTTGTTTTTTCACTCATAAAAATCACCCTCCTATTTATATATATCGCCTCTTGAATCTATATCAATAACATAAATATATACTACATTATTTTCAGAATCATAACGATATATAACACGATATTTCCCGACTCTCAGTCTTAACCTGCCATCACTGTAACCCTGCATTGTTTTTATATCACCCTGAGGTGGATTTAATGTAAGTTTTTGGATATTTTCTCTTATTCTCTGTACAATTTTTTTCTCCATCTTAGCAAGAAATTTAAGAGAGTCTCTGCTGTATTTTATATTCATTTATCATTCTCGCTTTCATCAGGAACATATTCCGTAATATTGGAAAATTATCAGTATGCATATAAAAGTTATTTATCTGATTAGATTATATCATGGTCATAAAGAAAAGTCAACGAAAGGGTTTGCTGATTAGTGCAGCAGATATGCACATACATAAAAATATCATCAGATAAGCACGAAAGATGCTGAAAATGACTGTTGACATTTTTTATAAATGAATGTATAATAAATATCAGAACATATAAATTCTAAAAAATACATAAAAGAGGTTACCGTTATGGAAAAGATAACAATTGAACTCAATCCGAATCCAAAGCCTAAGCCGCAGGATGAATCAAAACTCGGCTTCGGTCATATTTTTACAGACCATATGTTTATTATGGACTATAACAGGGATAAAGGCTGGCACAGCCCGAGAATAGTTCCTTTCGGACCGCTTTCACTCAGCCCTGCAACAATGTGTCTGCATTACGGTCAGGAAGTATTTGAAGGTATGAAGGCTTACAGAACTGCTGATGATAAAATCCAGCTTTTCAGACCGGAGGAGAATTTCAAAAGACTTAACGTTTCAAATGAAAGACTTGTAATTCCGCCGATAGATGAAGAACTTGCTCTTCATGCACTTAACGAACTCGTAAAGATAGACAGAGACTGGGTACCTCATACTGACGGAGCTTCACTCTATATAAGACCGTTTATCATATCAGTAGACCCGTTCCTCGGCGTACGTCCGGCTGATGAATATATGTTCATTATAATCATGTCACCTTCAGGTTCTTACTATGCATCAGGTCTTGAACCTGTAAGCATTTACGTTGAAAGCAACTATGTAAGAGCTGTAAGAGGCGGTATGGGCTTTACAAAGACTGCCGGAAACTATGCAGCTTCACTTATCGCTCAGAATGAAGCTCATGAACAGAATTATTCACAGGTTCTGTGGCTTGACGGCGTTGAAAAGAAATATATCGAAGAAGTAGGTGCTATGAATATCTTCTTCAAGATAGACGGAGAAATCATTACTCCTTCACTTCACGGCTCAATCCTTTCAGGAATTACAAGAAAATCTGCTCTTGAACTCTGCAGGAGCTGGGGTATGAAAGTTTCTGAAAAGAGAATCACTATTCAGGAAGTTGCTGAAGCTTATGACAACGGCAAGCTTGAAGAAGTATTCGGTACAGGTACAGCCGCCGTTATCTCACCTGTAGGTCATCTCAAGTGGAATGACAAGGTTATGACTATCAACAACAATAAAATCGGTGAGGTTTCACAGAAACTCTATGATACAATGACAGGTATCCAGTACGGAAAGATTGAAGACAAATTCGGCTGGGTAAGAGAAGTTAAATAATTAAAGAATATTTATTAAAAGCCGGTATTTTTAAAATATCGGCTTTTTTTAATGCCAGTTCGACATAAAAATTTTATGATTAAAAACAAGGAATGTTTTTGTTTATTCTGTAGGGGCGAACTGTGTTCGCCCGCCTGAAATTCCGTAAATCCAACGGGCGAACACAGTTCCCCCCTATAGAATAAATCTGCATATTATTTCATCTGAATTTCAGATGAACAAATTATAAAAAATAACCATCGGATTTACGTTAATTGTTGAAGAATATTACAGAAAAAATATAAAATTTATTTTTTTATAATATTTTTTATTTCTATTGACAATAAGCCTTTTTTGCGGATATAATTAAAATACAGCCAGTCAGCCTTAAAAATTTCAGTCAGCCCTGAACTTTTTAATTTTTATGGATAAAGGAGAAATTTTATATTATGATTTTAAAAAAACGTATCGTTTCAGCAGTTGCTTCAGCAGCTTTTGCTGTAACAGCTGTTTCACAGGCTTCATACTGGTCAGTTCCGGAAAAGGTTTCAGCAGAAAAACTTACTTCTCTTTCAGCCAGAGAGATAACTTCCGAAATGACAATAGGCTGGAATCTCGGAAACAGTCTTGATTCAACAAATGCAAGCCTTTCATCAACTGCTGCTCCTAAAAAATTCGCTACAGCATGGGGAAACCCTGAACCTACAGAGGAACTTATTGAAACTGTAAACAATGCAGGATTCAATACTGTTCGTATTCCTACAACATGGTATCAGCATCTTGAATATAACTCATCAACAGATACATATGAAATAAATCCTGACTGGATGGCTTATGTAAAACAGACTGTTGACTGGGCTTATGACAGGGATATGTTTGTTATTCTCAACGTTCATCATGAAGAATGGGTAAACGTTAAAGAATTTACTGATGAATCACTTGCAAAGGCTTCCACTGTTATCGAGGATATCTGGACTCAGGTCGCTGATGAATTCAAAGACTATGACCAGCATCTTATATTTGAAGGAATGAATGAACCTCGTCAGACCGGAAATGCAGCTGTTTCCGAATGGGGTAACGGTTCTGAGGACGGCGGATATACATGGAACTATATCAATACACTTAATTCAATATTTATAAATACAGTAAGAAGTGAAGGCTCTGCTGAAAACAGTGAAAGACTGCTTATGATACCTTCATACTGTGCAACAACTGACACAGCTGCTCTCAATGCCCTTCAGATTCCTGAAAATGCAGGAAATGTTGCTATTTCAACTCATGCATATTCACCGTATTTCTTTACTATGGATACTTCAGAATATTCAAATCATGAATTCCCTGGAAAAAGCGGCTGGGGCGAGGATTATGACTATGCACTCAAGACTCTTTTCACAAACCTCAAATCAGTTTCAGACAGCAAGGGCGTTCCGATTGTAATGGGTGAATTCAGTGCTTCCGACTTTGAAAATACTGAATCAAGAGTAAACTGGGCAAAATCATACCTTTCATATGCAAAAGAAGCCGGCATACCATGCGTTCTCTGGGACAACAACGTTTCAGCAAACGGCACAGGCGAGGCTCATGGATATATCTACAGAGCTACAAATACAATATATCCTAATTCAGCTGATGTACTCAAGGCTATGATGGATACTGTAGGAGTTACAGATTATGTTCTTCCTGAATATCAGGAATATCAGAAGCCAGCATTCTCATGGGATAATATTGAGATAGGCGATGACTGGATTCAGCTTTATTATGAAAAAGACGGAAAAACTCTCGATTCATGGGGAAATACTGTAGTACCGGGCTGGTCAGACTATGCTTCTGAAGATTATATGTTTGCTCTTGTATATGATTCAGAAAGTGCTGCTGAAATCGTTCTTCAGGATTCAGATACTGCTGACAGCTGGAACAGAATTTCTGCAAATGAAGACCTTGCAAAGAATTTTGTTGCATTTTTCACATATGATGATATAAAGGACGTTATAGGCGATAATGCAAAGGATATGGAAAACCTCTTTATCAGTGCTACATTCGGTGAGCTTAAAGCTTACGGATTCTATGCAGTTCCTGTAAAATCAGCTGAAACATATCTTGCAGGCGATGTAAACAGTGACGGCTTTGTAAACTGCTTTGACTTCGTTCTTATGAAGAACTATATTTTCAGCAATTCAGAGCTTCCAAACAAAAACTGCGATATGGACGAAAACGGCGTTCTTGATATAAGAGATGCAGTGCTTCTCAAGAGATTACTGCTCAATGCAGCATAAAAATTTTTCTGAAATTTGTTGTTTCTGCCTATTACATGAGCAGAAATAATCTGTTATAATAATAATATAAATCGTGTAGCTTTCAGGCGTAATTCCAGATAGCTGCACGATTTTTTTTTATTTTAACACAAATTCGACAACAGAATTTTATGATTAAAAACAATAAATTTTTCGTTTATTTTGTAGGGGCGACCATTGGTCGCCCGCCAAATTATGGTTAAA
>DJFA01000015.1 GCA_002431975.1 Ruminococcus sp. UBA5884 | reverse complement strand
TCTGATGATATATAAGTTTCCGTTACATTGTCAGTATATTCAGATGTTATTGAAATATCTGATGTTTCACTGTAAAAAGTGCTTTCTGTATTATATGGTATAATTTTTGTATCACTGTTTCTGTCATAAAAACAGCGTATAAACACTGTAATTCCCATCACAGCAATAACCAAAGCAAAATATTTAAAAAAAGATGTATTTTCCCTTTCCGGTTCTGAAACTTCATTATTGATTTCTGTCGTTTCAGAACTTTCAGGTGCAGTATTATCTATTTCAATCAGATTATCAATATCAACATTCAGATATGAAAGCAAATCTGAAATTTCTGATTTATATGAAGCATATATTGTTTTTCTCATAAAATGCCTCCGTCAAATAAAAGATATATAATAACTGCAATTATAACTGCATCAACTATAAAAAATGGAATAAGAAAATTTTTTAATTTCTGCTTTTTGGATAGTTCATATTCTCTGTTAAAAGCTTCGATTTCATTCTGATTTTCTTTGAATATAGATGTTGTTCCATAATACATAGGCTCAATGGATTTTACAGGCGGATAATCATGTACTTCCCTTTCCTTTGCTATTGATAATGATAAAGAATAGCCGCATATAAAGCATTTATCTGATTCATCTGAATTTATATTTTCACATCTCTTGCATTTCCACATTTAAGCAGCCTCTTTTCTAAAAACTTGTTGCACTTTTGAAGTACTTGTTTGATGATGGTTTTAATACTGTTTTTCCCGTATTCATTATTTCATCAAACACCTGTTTCATAGATGGTCTTTTATCCGCATCTCTGGCAAGCATTCTTTCTATCAGAATTCTGTAATCAGCAGTCAGCGAATTACTTAGCTTAATTTCCGAATCATCAAGAACCGCTTCATTTATATAGTCATATTCATCTGAAAAATAAGGGAACTCTCCGCAAAGTATCTGATGAAAAATCAGTCCGAGCGAAAATACATCTGTTTTACAGCTAAGCTTTTTATCATAGCATTCATTGAATGAAAGCAGAATTTCAGGCGAATCATAAACAAGATTTCCCTGAACATCTTCCCCTTCAGGAGGATTCATTTCAAGATATCCGCTGTCAAAATCAATTACTTTTATTGTATAAAAACCATCTATTGTTTTTTTAAGAAGAAGGTTTTCAGGCTTTATATCAGAATGAACCACTTTATTTTCATGAAGTCTGCTGAATGCATAGGCAAGAGTTTTTATAAGTATGATACGCTGTTCATATTCTGCATTTCTGCAAAGCATTTCAAATGTCATTTTATCATTTTTATTATCCACTAATTCTGTTACAAGATAAAAATGATTGGCACTTTTAAAGAACTTAACAGGTGAAATAATATTTCCGGTCTGGGACTTGGAAACTGCATGATAAAGTTTATTCTGTTTTTCAAACCATTCATTGCACTGATTTATTTTGCTTTTCATAATCTCTTCTGAAAGTCCGACATTATTATCAGGATAAACAGGGGATAAAAATTCCTTTATGAAATATCTTATTCCGTTTCTGTCGCATTTTCCCCATTTTGAAAATCCGCTTTTATCAGTTGTCAGCGGAGCAATTACTTCAAATTCATTTATATAATATGGCTTGAAATTGTTCCCTGAACCGGACAGAGTGGGCATTGTTGATTTTAATCCGACCATTAGTTACATCTCCCTGTAATAATCCTTTTTGTATCTGAGCCACAGATTATGCAGCAAATCTTCATTTGAACATTCAGTTATAAACTGCATATAATCATAATACAGATGTTCATATCTTGCCTTGAAATATTTTTTAAGACTGCTGAAACTTTCAAAACCATAAAGAGCCAGCAAAAGACTTGAATCATCTCCTGAGGCTTCCGCAGTGTATACTGTAAGTTTTTCTTCCCATTCTTCCGTTGATTCTGATTCAAAAAGAGTACTTAAAACTGCATATTCAAACTCCATTGGTGTTGAATAATAACCAAAACTCCCGTCAGTTGCAGAAATAACAACTGCCGGCAGTTTTACATTGATAATTCTGCTGTTAAGAAAAAAATTATTATCAGCACATATTACATTGGATAAAACACCGTCATTATAAAGATTTGAAAATGCATCTTCATCTGAATTAAGGTCATCTTTTGTTATCTGATGCATACCTGAACTGTCAAGAAAATATCCTCTTGAATCTCCTGCCCATATATAATTGCATTTTATAATATCTGATGAACCGGTATCTCTGATAAAAACCATACTTGCAGTAGTAGGCAGTGATTTCACCATAGTACCTCCTATTTTCAGACCACTGCTTTCTGATAAAAGCTTTTTATTAAGGTTATCAAATCCTGATTTTAAATTTTTATAGATATTTTCTTTAAGGTCACTGAACTGTATACCGTTTTCATACAGATTTCCGACTATATATGCCGCATATCTTGAAGCAATATAAGCACCTGTCATATCTCTGTATTTTTTAGCTCCTGCACCTCCACAGCCGTCATAAACACCAATATAATGAATATCCGGTCTTGAAAAATAAAAGGCAGCGGCATCTTCGCCTTTGCCTTCTATTTTAGCCTTGTCAACACAGATAACATCCAGAACATTATTCATATTCAACATTTCCTTTTCATATTAAACTGTCTGAGCAATTGTGTTTATAATTTCAGAATAATCTGCTTCTGCAAGACCATTTCCCGCAACTGACTGAAAATGAATGACATTTTCCCAGTTTGAACTTATTTTATTCCAGTCAGGAGCATCAGGAGTATAAAGCAACAGTCTTTTTGCTCTGTTGTCTATATAGCCGGAAGTCTGACCAAATCCCCACCAGCGTGTAAGTTCATCAAAATTCTTTGCCATATCTTTGTTGTAATAAGGTGATGAACTGCCGAATCCAAGTTCATGAGTTGAAGCATCTGACCATACTACTATTACATGTCTTTTTTTAGTGCCGCTGTTATTGCACCAGTCAGACCTTATTGCAAATCCGAGTGCTTCGAGTCCGTCCTCCGGTTCATCTCCTCCGCCGTCAGCTTCAATTGAATTTACAGCCTCTCTGAAATCTTCAGCCTGTTCAGGAAATGTGAAAAAATCTGTAAGCATCATTGCATTTTCGCCGTCTTCCATATAATCACGGAAAGCAATCAGTCTTATTCTGAGCTGGTTTATAATCTTTTTCTTTGCACTCATGATATTGCAAAGGTCAACATGAAATCTGAGTGCATTTTCCTTTACCATATCTATAAGGTCAGTCATGCTTCCTGTAGCATCTATGACAAATACCAAATCAACATCATATTTTGCCTTATAATTTGAACCCATAAAAATTAACTTCCTTTCAGATTTTAAAATTAATCAGATTTTTTATCAGAATCAAATGAAACTGATGCACTTCTGAATGAACTGCTTTTTTTAATTCCTGTACTTTTTGTATCAGAATGATTTTTAAATGAACTTTTTATTTTTCCCGATTCAGAATCAGCTGTTCCTCTGAATGAGCTTTTTACGCCTCCGACTTCAGTTTTCACCGGTTCTGATAATGGTTTTGCCGATGATTTGAATGAACTGCTTATTCCGGTTATTGGCGGCTTTGCTGATGGTGTGAATGGAACATCTGATGACTTTGGTTTTTCTGATGTTTTAAAAGAACTGACTGCCGGTTCTGCCGATGGTTTTGGCATACTGTTCTCAGGAGCATAAAGCTCAGCCGTCTGTGATTCAGATGATGAAGATTTTCTTGCTGACATTCCTACCTTGCTTCCGCAGTTCATACAGAAATCAGATTCCGGACTGTTTTCGGCTTTGCATACAGGACATATTATTTTTCCGGAAGATGATGGTGATGAAGAGGATTTTACTACTTTTTCACCGCATTCCATACAGAATTCACTTCCGGGAGTCAGAACAGCTCCGCATTTATGACATTTTTCAGCCGATGCTGAAACATGAACAGGTTTTGAATGCGGCAATACAGATTCAGGCAGTATACCTTTATTCTTGAGTTTTTCAATAAGTGAACCGCTTTCAAGCAATCCATTATTCACTTTTGTCTGATAATAAAGTCCAAGGCAAGTAAATATAATTCCAAAAAGCCCCATCATTCTTGTATGTGCAATTACACAGGCAAGAATAGTTCCTGCCATACTGCCTCCTGATATTGCAGTAGACAAAATTATTATCGGTTTATAGAATATTGCAACAATGATTCCTACACCAAATGAAAGCAGTGCTGCCACTATTAAAGCTCCTTTTGACAGTGAAATCATAAGCGAAATTATTGCAAATACCGGAAATGCAGTTATACTTCCGAGTATAAATAATCCTATCTGATAGAACTGATATGCAATATACGCAAATGCTATCGCTATCAACAGACCAATTATCAGCCATATCAGACTTTCACACTTTATTGCAAAGAAAAGTCCTATAGAACCTCCTAAAACAAACCCACAGAAACCTGAGTATACCTTATATAATCTAAATCCCAGCAGACATGTTACTATTGCCAGACCAAACGGTACAACAAAACATCCAATGTCAACATTTTTTGCCAGTGTATCAAATATATCATATATTGATAAGCCTTCAATTGAACTTAAAACACTGTCAAATATACTTGTTGAACCGGCATAACTTCCGTCCAGTATTCCGTTATAATAATCATCATAGTAATCATAAGCAGATACGGATATGAAAGTTGTAAGGATTGTTATAATAACTGACGCTGATACGCTTATTATCTTTTTCATATATCTATCCCTCGTTTCTTGTAAATACGCCATCATAAATTACTGCCAGATGATTACCACCTGCATGTTCTGATAATGGAGGATATGAAATTTTTAAAACTTTTACTCCTGTAACATCTATTGAAAAGTCAACCGGCAATGAACTTGAAATCATTGTAGGTGAAGTATATATAAGTACACCATCAGCATATATGTCAAAATACTTTGATTTATCACTCGAACGCCTTTCATATGAAACGCCGCATTTTCCTGAAAATGTATTATACTTTCCGTTTAAAAAATACTCTGCATAATCTTCCGAATCTTTGCTCCAGTCATGGTCATCATGGTCATCATAAAGGCACCAGGAATGTCTGTGTTCTTCTCCTGTATTATCCTTTAAATTTTCATTCAAGTATACAGCATCATAACTATCACGACTACACGAAAGATATTCCAATTCATCAATATAAGTAGGCAGATAAGACTTATATTCAGAATAAGTGTTATTTAAATCAGGATTATCATCACCTATCTGATTTATTCCTATTTCAATAGTACTTACTGCTTCTGAATAATTTTTATTGTTAAAGCTGGCTTCTGCTTCATTAAGTATATGGTCAATATAATTATTTTTCATTGAATTTTGTATATTTTTAAGCTCATCTATATTTGGATATTCTGAAACAAGATTATCAATATAAGTACAGGCATCACTATAACTTCCGGAAGAAAAATAATCATCAATCTTTTTCTTTGCTTCATCGGATATCTTACTGTAATACCCATCAATAGATTCATTATATCTTGAATCGTCCTTAATATATTCGGAATTTTTTTCTAAAACATTGATTGCTTCAGAATAATTTCCATTTTCAGCATAAGAATTTGCACTGTCAAAAATATCAGTTTTAAATGACTCCTCACATTCAGATATGTAATCACTGACTTGTTCATAATTTTCATCATCAGAAATAACATTGTTGAAACAGTCTATCGCAGACTGATAATCTTTATCATCCATATACTGTTTTCCATTGTCAAAACTTTTCTTTGAACTGATAAGCTGATATAAATCTGAATGCAGGTCTGAAATTTCTGAATTTCTTGAATCAGAAATTGAATATACTGTATCGGCGATATCCTCAGCTTCCTGCAATGTAATTTTTCCGCTGTTAAGATTTTCTTTACACTGTGACAGATAATCAGCTAATTTCTCTTCAAGCTTTTTATCGTATTTTCCATTATATTCACTATAGAAAATATCAACTGCTTCACTGTAACTTCCATCATCAATATAACTTATTATCTTATTTGAAGGATTCGACATAACAGAACCGGTTATGCCAAGTGCAATTACTGCCGCCGCAGCTGATGCAGTTATAATAATATTTCTTTTCTTGTTTTTTCCTGAATAAATATCTTTGATTTTTCCAGCATCAAATTTAAATTGTACGCTGTTTTTTGGTTTTGGCGGCACAGGCGATGATGGTTTAGCAATATTTGAAAGATTTGCTCCGCACAGATTGCAGAATTTTGCTTTATCATCAATATTTCCACCACATTTTGGACAAAACATATAATTCACCTCTCTTTAAATTTATCTATTAAATAAAAAAGCCGCAGCAAATCCGTTCGCAGCAGC
>DJFA01000035.1 GCA_002431975.1 Ruminococcus sp. UBA5884 | reverse complement strand
GATGTTTATGATGATGAAAAACGCAGAGAAATGGTAAGACAAGTTATGAAGGAATATGATGCAAATAAAAAATAAAACAGTCAGAAATTATAAAAACGGAGCAGTTCACATTTCTGTGTTTTCCGAGATGTTGCCCTGATAAAAAGTTGTCCGATAGGTAAAATTCTGACTATCAGGTATAGACAAAATGGTATCAGAATGGTATAATATATATTAGTTAGCAGCCGCTAACCATCGTACAGTCCGTTTATTAATAGTAAACATTTAAAGAGAGATTTTGCCTATGAGTCATATAAAAACATTTGAAAATGAGAGAGCAGTTCTGCTGGCACAAAGCAATGGCTGTTCAGTCTGGCAGTTCCGCAGCGACACAGGTGACGGAACAATGACTGCATATGATGTATTTCCGGGCGTTATGCTCAGCTTCAATGATTTTCATATGGAGCAATACAACAGCAGTTATGTCTCTGACCAGAATATTCTTGCCATTGACCATTGTCGGGAGGGACGTATGGAGTATGCTGTTGATGATGGTATGGTAGGCTATACTATTGCAGGAGATATAAAACTTGACCGTAGAAAACACCATACCGGTACTTTTACTTTTCCGTCATGCCATTATCATGGTCTTACAGTTGCTTTTGACCTTGATATCATTGACCAGTCACTGATGAAGGAGGTCAGGGATTTTCCTGTTATGCCAAAGGATATAGTTTCCCGGTTTTCGCTTGACTGTTATCCCCGTGTGCTGCGTGGTGTGAAAGAAGCAGAGCATATTTTTGATGATTTGTATCATGTGCCTGATAAAATCCGTATTCCATACTTTAAGGTGAAAATTCTGGAACTGCTTTTGTATCTTGATGCCGTGACTGTTCCGAAAAATAGCAGTGATACCCCATATTTTTATCGGACTCAGGCAGAAAAGGTCAAAGCAATACGGGATTTTCTGACTGAACATATTTCAGAAAACTTTACACAAGATGAGCTTTCCCGCCGGTTCGGCATTCCTATGACTGCAATGAAGACTTGTTTTCGTTCGGTCTATGGTGAGGCGATTGGTACATGGCTGGCAGGCTGTCGTATGAGTATGGCTGCGGAAATGCTTATTGGAAACAGTGACCTGAGTATTGCTGAAATCGGCAGCCGTGTTGGTTATGACAATGCGGCAAAATTTACGGTTGCTTTCAAAAAAATAATGAAGCTTACTCCATCGGAGTATCGAAGGGAAAGAGGAATACGCTATGAAACCTGAGAAAAAAAGCTGGACAAATTCACTTTTTGCTTATGCTGAAGGTGAAAAGAAGAGCATGATTTTATCCGTTGTATTATCGGTGCTGTCGGTCATATCAGGACTTGTACCGTTTTATTGTATGTATGAACTGATTTGTGTGTTTGTATCAGGTGCAATAACAGCAGGGATTATTATTAAATGGTGTCTGTTGTCTTTAGCAGCATATGCTTTGAAAATTCTGTTTTTCAGTCTGTCAACCGGCATATCGCATAGTATGGCTTATACTATTCTTGAGGCATTGCGTCTGCGTCTGGCAGAACGTTTTCTTCATGCACCGCTTGGAAATACTGAAAACCATACTATCGGTGAAATCAAGAATGTGATGGTGGATAAGATTGAAAATCTTGAACCGCCGCTGGCACATATGATTCCTGAAGGAGCGGGACATATTGTACTGCCTGTTGTCAGTATAATTGCTCTTGCCATAATTGACTGGCGGCTGGCACTGGCATCACTTGTAACTTTTCCGCTGTCATTTGTCTGCATGGGACTGACTTTCAAAATCAGCGGAGAGAATTTTGATAAGTATGAGCAGTCATCTAATTATATGAACAGTACAATTGTTGAGTATATTGAGGGTATCGAGGTTATCAAGGCATTTGGCAGAGCAGGTGTATCATATGAAAAATATGCAGGAGCAATTACTGATTTCCGAACATTTGTTATAAAATGGCTGGCTTCAACATATGCCACAATGAAGTTAAGTTTTGCATTGTTTCCCTCCACGCTGATTGGCACTCTGCCGGCAGCACTTGTTCTTGCAAACAGTGGAGCAATCACCGCAGCACAGGCTGCTCTGGCTGTTATGCTGTCAATCTCTATGGTAGGCTCACTTGCAAAGCTGGAGATTTTTTCAGAAAATATGCGTCAGGTAAAATTCACAGTTGAAAATCTTGAAGGCTTTCTTGAAATGCCGGAACTTCCTGAACCTGCAAATCGTGCAAAGGTGAATCGTACTGATGTGGTACTTAAAAATGTACATTTTTCATATACCGGAGAGAAAAAGGACGAGGTGCTTCATGGAGTAAATCTGAAATTGCCGGAGGGCAGCTTCACTGCACTGGTTGGCCCGTCAGGCGGCGGTAAATCGACAACAGCAAAGCTTATTGCCCGATTCTGGGACGTGACAGACGGAGAAATTACAATAGGCGGAGTAAATGTCAGGGATATGCCACTTTCTCAGCTTTCTGAATATGTAAGCTTTGTTACACAGGATAATTTTCTGTTCAGATGTTCTCTGCTTGAAAATATTCGTCTTGGCAACCCTGATGCAACTGATGAAGAGGTAAAAGCAGCAGCAAGAGCGGCACAATGTGAGGAATTTATCAGTAAGCTTCCGCAAGGCTATGACACTCCCGCAGGTGAAGCCGGCAAACGTTTGTCAGGCGGCGAAAAGCAGCGTATTGCTATTGCACGTATGATGCTTAAAAATGCACCTGTTGTAATTCTGGACGAGGCAACAGCTTTTACCGACCCTGAAAATGAAAATAAAATTCAACGCAGTATTGCAGCACTTACCAAAGGCAAAACACTGCTTGTCATTGCCCATCGTCTTTCTACTATCAGAAATGCAGATAATATTGTGGTTCTGAAAAATGGTGAAATTCTTGCCGAGGGCAGACAGGAAGAACTTCTGAAAACCTGTCCGCTTTATCGTGATATGTGGCAGGCACATATTGGTGCAAAGAACTGGGCGGTTTCTTCCGCAGAAATGGAGATGTGAATTATGTTCAGAACAGTAAAACGCATTATTGACTGGTGCGGAGAGTTTAAAGGCAGGCTGTATCTTGGTTTTGTCATGACATTTTTATCACATATATTCACTGCCATGCCTCTGGCACTGGCTGCATATACCGTTGGAATGCTCATTGAGTCGCAGAAAAATAATACAGCTTTTGATAAGTCATTGGTCTGGAAAAGCATTGTAATCCAGATAGTTCTCGTATTTTTCAGATTTCTTTTTGATTATTTCCGTGCAAGACTTCAGGAGCCAATCAGCTATCAGCTTACAGCCCGTGACCGTCTTGCTGTAGGAGATGCTTTAAAGCGTGTGTCGCTTGGTTATTTTCAGCAGGTCAGCACCGGTAATATTCTCAGCTCTATAACAACGGGACTTTCCACTCTGGAAACTATGGGTATTCGTATGATTGACAACTTTGTCGGCGGTTATCTGAATTTTCTTGTTATTTTTATTTGTCTTGCAGTATGCAGTCCGGTAACTGCAATGATAGCTCTGGCGGCTGCTTTGCTTTCATTCTGTTTTATGCTGATTATATCACATTACAGCCGTATCAATGCACCTGTTGAAGCACAGGCTAACCGTGATATGACAGGAGCGATTATTGAATATGCCCGTGGTCTTGCAGTAGTCAAATCATTCGGTAAAAGCGGTGCTTCCATGGAAGCCGTAACAAATGCAATTCGTGACAGCAAAAAAATTCATATGAAGATAGAATGGGGTTATGTTCCGGCAAATGCACTGCATCTGCTTGCTCTGAAATGCGGCAGTGCCGGTCTTGCAATGGCGGCAGCATTACAGTGTATGCATGGTGATTTAAGTTTTTCCATGATGCTTATGTTTGTATTTTTCTCATTCAGTATTTTTGCAAGCCTTGAGCCGATTAGTGACAGTGCACACACTCTTGGCGTTATAGATGATGCTATGAATCAGCTTGATGCACTGAAAAATGAAAACCTTATCGATGCAGACGGCAGTGATATAAAACTTGAACATTATGATATTGAATTTAAAAATGTTGATTTCGGGTATGATTCCCGTAAGATACTGAAAGATGTAAGCTTTAAGATTCCTGAAAAGACATCAACTGCAATAGTCGGCCCTTCAGGTTCGGGAAAAACAACTATATGCAGCCTGATAGCCAGATTTTATGACCCGCAGTCCGGCAGTATCATGGTAGGAGGTCACAATCTGCATGAGTTTACCTGTGACAGTTTGCTTTCAAATATTTCTATGGTTTTTCAGAATGTTTATCTTTTCAATGATACTATCCGTGCAAATATCTGTTTTGGTAAACCTGATGCCACCGAAAATGAGATGATTGAGGCAGCAAAGAAAGCTTGTTGTCATGATTTCATCATGGCATTGCCTGATGGTTATGATACAATAGTGGGTGAGGGCGGCGGTACTCTCTCAGGCGGCGAAAAACAGCGTATTTCCATTGCCCGTGCCATACTCAAAAATTCACCTGTTATTATCCTTGACGAAGCTACAGCAAGCATTGACCCTGAAAATGAGCATCTTATCCAGCACGCAATATCTGAACTGACAAAAGGCAAAACAATCATAACAATTGCACACCGTCTGGCAACTATACGAAATGCTGACCAGATACTTGTGGTAGATGACGGCAGAATTGCTGAATCAGGAACACATGATGAGCTTATCAGACAGAACGGAATTTACAAGCGTTTTACTGAAATCCGTAAACAGGCTGAGGGCTGGAACATTTCAGCAGAATAAACTTTATACATATAAAAACGGGAAACCATCAGAGTGGATTCCCGTTTTTTGCGTGAATAATAATTTACAGATTTTCAATCAGAAAACTGATTTTGACTTCCGGCGGAAAAAGCAGTATAATTGATACAGATAAAAACA
Source organism: Ruminococcus sp. UBA5884 (assembly GCA_002431975.1). Classification (GTDB taxonomy): domain Bacteria; phylum Bacillota; class Clostridia; order Oscillospirales; family Ruminococcaceae; genus UBA5884. Next base: position 1,758 of record DJFA01000035.1, on the reverse strand, counting down.
AAATAAAGGAGAAAATCAATGTATAGAATACTTATTGCAGAAGATGACATATCAATCAGGACTGAACTTAGTGAACTTCTGAAAAATGCAGGATATGAAACAGAATATATTGAAGATTTCAGTAAATCATCTGAACAAATAACAGCATCTGAGGCTGACCTTATACTGCTTGATATAAATCTTCCTTATATAAACGGTGAACAGCTTTTGCAGGAAATCCGCAGAAAAACTGATATGCCTGTTATAATGGTTACAAGCCGCACTACTGAAATTGATGAGGTAATATCAATGAGCTACGGAGCAGATGATTATATCACAAAGCCATATAATCCGGCAATTCTGCTTCTTAGGATATCGGCTGTGCTGAAACGCACATTCAGGGAAAAATTCAGCAATACATATCATGATTTAAAACTGAATCCGGCAAAAGGCTGTCTTGGCAATGAGAAACATGAGGTAATACTCACTAAGAATGAGCTGATTATTTTTCAGCTTCTGCTTGACAGAAAAGGCGAAATTGTAACCCGTGATGAGCTTATGACTGCACTCTGGGACAATAATGAATTTATCAATGACAATGCACTTACCGTAAATGTCAGCAGACTCAGGGGGAAACTTGCTGATATCGGTCTGCCTGATGCAATTGAAACACGCAAGAAACAGGGGTATATTCTTTTATGAAATTTAAAAGCTATATAAGCGATAATCTTTTAAGTATCTTTATTACGGTTTTTGCATATCTTATGATTTTATTTTTCATGTGCAGCTACAGATTCAATGCGGATATGATACTTATAATAAGCATAATATACTTTTCAGGTTTTTTCAGCAGAATTATCTGGGACTATTTCAGAAAAAAGAAATTCTATGATTCTCTTTCAGCTGGTTTAAGGCAGCTTGATAAAAAATATCTCATTTCTGAAATGACTGAAGAGCCTGATTTTCTTGAGGGAAAAATTATTCATGATGCACTTTATGAATCCGGAAAATCAATGATTGAAAATATTGATATATACCGCAGAAATGCAGAGGAATTTCAGGAATATATTGAGCTGTGGGTGCATGAAATAAAGCTTCCTGTTGCAAGTCTGCTGCTTATGAGCCATAATGATGAAAATGGTGCGAAATATGGCAGACAGCTGTACAGAATTGACAGCTGCATTGAAAATGTACTTTATTATTCAAGGAGCGAAAGTGCAGGAAAGGATTATATTATAAAACCCGTTCAGCTCGGAAATGTTTTCAGGAATATTGCTGTTAAAAACCGCAGTGAGCTGCTTGGAATGAATATATCCATAAAAACGGACGGCCTTGACAGAACTGTTTTTACTGATGAAAAATGGCTTGAATTTATTTTCGGACAGCTTCTTAGCAACAGTATGAAATATGTGTCAGATTCACATGAACCCTCGCTTCATGTGTACGCAGAGGAAAACAACAATAGCGTAATTCTTCATTTTCGTGATAACGGAATAGGTATTCCATCATCGGATTTGCTTTATATCTTTGATAAATCGTATACCGGCGAAAACGGAAGAACCCGTTCACGCTCGACAGGAATGGGATTATATATTGTAAAAAAACTCTGCAAGCGTCTTGGCCATAAAATCAGGGCAGAATCCGTTCAGGGAGAATTTACTGATATAATTATAATGTTCGGAAAAAACAGCTATGTTAAGCCTGTATAATTAATATGCACCTGAAAGGGTGCATTTTTTAATATTAACGCTAATTCACGCAAATTCGATGTGTAATTCG
>DJFA01000061.1 GCA_002431975.1 Ruminococcus sp. UBA5884 | reverse complement strand
CTCATGACGGTAAGTGTTCCGTTATGCATGGAAATTATCTCGTCAGCTACTGCAAGTCCTATTCCTGAACCTCTCCTTGTATGATTTGCCTTGAAAAATTTTGTCTTGACTTTCGGCAGGTCTGCCTTGCTTATTCCGCAGCCGTTGTCCGCAACAACTATCTGTATGAAATGTGCTTCATCATCATATGTTGCCTCGACTGTTACCGTGCCGTTCGGGTCTGAATACTTTATCGCATTGTCTATTACATTTATGAATACCTGCTTCAGACGGTTCTTGTCTCCCATTACAAACGGCAGCATTTCAGGTGCATTATACACTATTTCTATATTGTCATGCTTCGCCTTTTCACCGTATATAAGCACTGCCTCCTCAAGTTCGGCAAGTATATCCATTGTTGTTTTCTGCATATTGAATCTTCCGCTCTGTATCCTCGAAAAATCCAGCAGTTCCTCTACCATCTGCGAAAGTCTTTCAGTTTCATTGACTATTACACGTATTCCCTTTTCAGTGGTTTCCGGGTCATCTGCCATACTAAGCGTTTCCGCCCAGCCTTTTATCGCTGTAAGCGGCGTTCTGAGCTCGTGCGATACTGATGATATAAATTCATTCTTCATAGCCTCCGCACTTGAAAGCTCGTCTGCCATATGATTTATGGCTATGCACAAATCTCCTATTTCATCATGATTGTTATTGACTATTCTTTCAGAAAAATCTCCGGTTGCAAACTTCCTCGCTGTAAGACTTATCTGCTGTATCGGCTTTACTATAGAACCTACAAAATAAAGTCCCGAAAAAAGCAGCAGCATTATTACTGCAAGACATGCAAGCGTCATCATTATGACAAATGATGTTATCTGTTCATCTATCGCTGACATGGATATTACTACCCTTAATGCATTGTATTCAGTGCTGAGGCTTCCTATTGAAACGGATACTGCCATTATTTTTTCTCCGTTATGCTGTCTGCCTATGAAATATCCCATTCCTGAACTTTCAACCGCATCTTCAACATCAGGCATTACTGACGAATTATCCGGCGAAAAGCCTGACGATGTAAGTACTACCCTGCCTTTTGAATTGACTGCCATAAGCTCCATTTTATCCTTGTCGGAAAAGTTTTCAACCATATTCCTTACTTCAAATGAAAAATTCCTTGAGGAATCCGCTGAATACCTTGAAAGTATACTCGATACTGCATTGACTTTTGATACCATATACTGTCTTGCTGAATTGTAATAGTATGTCTGCACCGCATATATGAAAAATGTTTCTATTATAAGCAGTATCAGCAGCACTACTCCAAGATTGTTCACAAGCCATCTGCCTGTTATGCTCTTGCGTGAGGCTGTGAGATTTTTAAGTCCGGCAAATCCTGAATATTCATTGTCAGCAATCTTGTTTATCTTAATGTTTTTCACCGGCGTTTTCATTCCATTTATATCCGTATCCCCATATTGTTATGATATACTGCGGGTTTGAAGGCTCATCTTCTATTTTCATTCTTATTCTTCTTATATTGACATCAACTATCTTGTCATCTCCGAAATAATTCTGTCCCCAGATATGATTGAGTATGCTTGTACGGTCAAGTGCTGTATTCTTATTGTTCATGAAATATTCAAGTATCTGGTATTCCACCTGTGTAAGGTCGATAAGATGACCATTCTTTGATACTGTTCTGCTCTTGAGATTAAGTGTGAAAGGCCCTGATTCTATTATTGTTGTTTCCTCGTCCTTTATAAAGCTCATGCATACACGGCGGTATATTGCATCTACTCTTGCGGTAAGCTCTGACGGCGAAAACGGCTTTGTTATATAGTCATCTGCTCCTATCATAAGTCCGCTTACCTTATCCATCTCCTGAGTCTTTGCTGAAAGCATTATTATTCCAAGTGTGGAGCTTTTCTCCCTGAGCTTCTTGCATACTGTAAAGCCGTCTATTCCCGGCATCATTATATCAAGAAGTGCAACATCAAAGTTTCCTCTCTCATTTTCAAATGTTCTGAGTGCTTCCTCTCCGCAGTTCACATCAACTACCTCATAGCCGGCACGCTTTAAGTTTATTACTACAAAATCCCTGATTACATCTTCATCTTCACATACAAGAATCCTTTTCATCTGATAATTTCCTCCTATATAAATTTAAATCCGCATAATACTTCGCTAAGTTCCGGCAGCAGCTCGTCATTTCCTTCAGGGATATATACAAAATACTGTCTGTCACCCTTTGAATGTATAAGCCTGTAACCGTCCCTTGTCCTTGAGCTGTCATTTACTGTATTTATTACTGATATACGCATAAGTTCCTCTGTGCTTTCATCAAGAGAACCATTGTATTTCAAAAATATAACCTCCTCACTAAGGGGGTCTGTTTTCATGGTCACATTTCCATACCATTTTTCAGGCATCATGAATGCATAGCCGTCATTTACGCTGTAATATCCTGAATACTTGCGTATCAGCCTGTTTTCATCATATACAAGCCAGTTCGTCATTGTTATCTGTTCCGTTTCGGAAACTTCATCATACCCTAAGAAAATATCCGTTGCAGGTATTTCAACCGTTCCGTCACCGTCTATATCCGCTGATGCATATGAGGACGGCCTTACCGTCTGGCTTAACATTTCACTTCCAAGGCTGTATTCCAGTGCTTCTCCCTGAACAGGGGTCAGTATTTCCGTCTGTATCGTATTTGTATTTATAATACTGTCAACTATTATTCTCTTTGTTCCGTCAGGATTTTCACTGTACAGATACTGTGAATACTCTATCGAATTTTCACTCATTGATGTACGGTATTTTGAATACTGACCGTTTTCATCAAGCTTTAAAAGCTTTGCTTCTGCTGTTCCCGAGGCTGAATTTCCCGTTATTACTATAAGCTCTGAAAGCCCGTCATTATCTATATCATTCACATCTACCGTTGAATATGAATCGGAATAATTCTGATTAAGTATTCCGTCTGAATAGTTGTATACGCTTACATTCTTGTCACCCTGCGACATATTATAGCCTACTATTATATTTGTAAGAGGTGAACTTCCTATTTTTGAAATGATTACCTTTTCAACCTCCGTTCCGTTCGCAGGACTGTCATATACTGATGACCATTTGTCATTCCTTTTGTCAAGTATATTTATACGCAGTGAGATTTCATCGGCTGTAATGCCGTTGCGTTCATAGAAAACTATTGCTTCATCAGTCGGTTCTTCATCTATATCCGCTATCACAAATGCTGAGAGATAACTCCCCGATTTCGGATATTTAAGGCTTACCTTTGTCCCTACCTTGTCAGTCAGTGCCTGATATATCTGTGCCTGTTCATCTGAAAGCGTAGGCGGACTGAGAAGCGAATCTATTGATGTGCTGAATGTACAGCCGCTTAGTATCATCATCAGTGCGGAGGATAAAAAAAGCCTGTGTATTTTCATTGATTGCCTCCGTTAATTCAAATAATTATCTAAATAATTATATCATACTATTATCTATTTATCAAGTGTATAATTCCCGAAAATATTCCATAATTTTCATAGATTGTTTTTAAAACCTTTATGGTTTATCAATAATTTTATCGATTGACCAATAATTTTCCATACAGAAAACAAATACCGAAATTATGGTTTAACCATAATTCAGGCGGGCGACCAATGGTCGCCCCTACATAAACGATTCATCGAATTGGCGTTAAGAAAAATCTCATATGCTTGACT